>WJMR01000376.1 GCA_014727845.1 Ignavibacteriales bacterium | reverse complement strand
TCGTGGCGAAGGACGACCGCGTGTTCGTCAACGAGTCGCTCCCGCTCGGCGCTCGAAAACTCTCGCTCCGCTTTTTCCCCGATTTCCTCTCAACGCCCGACGCCGCCGACGCGTGCCGCGACTATGTCGAGCGGACGCTCGCCCCCGTCGCTCGCCGCGTTCGCGAGGCGGGATTCTCAATCGCCGCGTTCACCGCCGGTTCCGCGAGAACGGCGCTCACGGCGGCGATCGCGCGAGAACTCGTATCCCCTTCGAATCGAGGCGCGCCCTTCGTTCCGACGAACGTCGTCGCCGAGTTGACCGAGCTCGTCCTCGCCGCCCCGACGCCGGAAGAGCGCCTCGCGCTCGCGGGCGTCCATCCCGAACGCGCCGACATTCTCCCCGCGGGGATGATCGTCCTCGAGGCGTCGCTGCGATTATGCGGCGCCGACGGCTTCGTCTATTCCGACTACGGAACCCGCGCCGGCGCGGCGTTGACGGCGCTCGACGAACGGGAGGCGCGATGACCGAGGCGGAGATACGCGCGGCGAAGAAAGAGGCGCTACGACTGGCGAAGTCGCACTACGAGAATTTTCCCGTCGTCTCGTTTCTTATACGCAAAGAATTGCGCGCCGACGTGGCGGCGGTCTATTGGTTCGCGAGAACGGCGGACGACTTCGCCGACGAGGGCGACCTCCCGCCCGAAGAGCGGCTCGCTCGTCTCGACGAGTTCGAGCGCCGATTGACCGCGCTACTCGAAGGAAACGCGCGCGAACCGATCGAAGCGGCGCTCGCCCACACTATCCGAACGCGACGACTCGACCCTCGACATTTCTACGATCTTTTAAGCGCCTTCAAGCAGGACGTCGTCAAAACTCGCTACGCCGACTTCGACGAACTCCTCGACTATTGCCGCCGCTCGGCGAATCCCGTCGGGCGATTGATCCTCGAACTCTACGACGTTCGCGACGAGGAGGCGGCGCGGCGCTCCGACGATGTGTGCACGGCGCTCCAGCTCGCGAATTTTTATCAGGACGTCTCGCTTGACCTTGCCAAAGGCAGGGTTTATATTCCTCAAAACGAGCTCGTCGAATTCGGGGCACGAGAGACGACGACGCTCGCGGGCATTGACGATTCAGTATTTCACGATTGCATGCGCCTTCAAGTCGAGCGCGCGTCGCGCTTGTTTGATTGCGGACGCGCCGTTCTTCCCCGCCTCAAGGGGAGAATACGTATGGAAATCAAGTGGACGATCCTCGGCGGGGAACGGATACTGGAGAAGATCCGTCGGCTGGATTACGACACCCGCGCCGTCCGCCCCACACTCGGCAAACTCGATTTCTTCGCGCTTCTTCTAAGGTCGATTCTATGAGTTACCCGCTCTCGAGGAACATCGCGCGGCGAAGCAACAGCAGCTTCCTCTTCGCCTTCACGCTTCTACCGCAACGCAAACGCGAGGCGATGAACGTGATCTACGCGTTCTGCCGCCTCACCGACGACATCGTGGACGACCCCGAGGCGAGCGACGACAAAAAGCGCGAACGGCTCGAAACGTGGAAAGACGAGGTCGAACGCGCCTTCGACGGACCGCCCCCGACCGATTTCCTCAAGGAGTTGCGGAGCGTCGTTCTGCGGTTCAAGATTCCGCGAGATCCGTTCTTCGAGCTGATCCGCGGCATGGAGATGGACCTGAACCGACGCCGCTACAACAACTTCGACGACCTCTGCCTCTATTGCTACCGAGCCGCCTCCACCGTAGGATTGATGAGCGCGCCCGTCTTCGGCTATCGTCGCGACACGACCCTCCACTTCGCCATCGATCTCGGCATCGCGCTGCAGCTTACGAACATACTTCGAGACGTTAAACAAGACGCGGAGAACGGACGAATCTACCTGCCGCTCGACGAGATGAAGGCGCACGACTACTCCGAAGAGGATCTCTTCGCGTTCACGTATAACGACAACTTCCGCGCCCTCATGAAATTCGAGGTCGAACGCGCGAAGCGCTACTACAACGCCGCCGACGACGCGCTCCACCCCGACGACGTCAAGTCGATGTATCCCGCGCGCGCGATGCGCGACATCTATCGCGACTTGCTCGGGCAAATAGAGGCGGCGGATTACAACGTCTTCTCGGATCGCTTCCGCGTGCCCGGCGGCAGGAAACTCTCCATCGCGTTTCGATATTTCATGAACGCGACGATCCGAGGCAAATGAACGCGATCGTCGTCGGCGCGGGATTCGCGGGACTCGCCGCCGC
>WJMR01000043.1 GCA_014727845.1 Ignavibacteriales bacterium | reverse complement strand
GAAAGCCAAAACGCGCAAAGAACAAACCTTCGCCGACTCGACCGTCGCCGACTCGACCGTCCGCGCCCTCCTCGCCGCGCTCCCCAACGCCGACGCCGCGCTCGTTGACGAAAACGGCGTCGTCTTCGCCGCCGGCGGCGTCTTCTTCTTCGCCCGCCACGCCAACGCCAAAAAGCTCGCGCTTCGGCTCGCCGACGCCCTCGGCGCCGACCTCTACGCCGCGCTCGAGGAGCCGCTCGCCAAATGTTTCGAGGGGCTCGCCTTCCGACGCGAGGTCTATCACGAGGATCGCTGGTTCGAGGCGCACGGCGCGCCCCTGAAGGATCACCCGCGAAAAGCCGCGCTCCTCACGCTCGCCGACGTAACGAGCAGGAAAACCGCCGAGGAATCCAAACGCAAATTCCGCGAGGAAGCCGACCGCTTCCAAGAGCTTCTCGGCCGTCGCGCCGACGAGCTACACCGCCTCGAGGAAAAGCTCGTCGAATCCGAACGCCTCCGCCGCGACCTCGATATCGAGAAAGACAAATTCTTCTCCATCGTCGCGCACGATATCCGCACGCCCCTCTCGACGATGCTCGGCTATTCGGAAATCCTCGCCTTCGAGAGCGGCGATTTCACGCGGGAGAAGATCGTCTCGTTGGCGCTGAAGATGTACGGCGCGGTCGTCAACGCCGCCGAGATGGTGGACAACCTGCTCGACTGGGCGCGCGTCCGAACGGGCAAGCTCGTCGCCCGCGAGGAGGCGATCGCCGTCAACTACCTCTTCGCCAAGGAAGCCGAGCGCTTCGCCGACGCCGCGAAGAAGAAAAACGTAACGCTCCAACGCGAGGCGCCCGAGGGGTTGCGCGCGCGCGCGGACTCGTACCTTTTCTCGAAGATCGTCAGGAACCTTCTCTCGAACGCGATCAAGTATAGCTCGGCGGGCGACGATGTGGCGCTGCGCGCCGCGCCGAAGGAGGGGGCGGTCGTGGTGGAAGTCGAGGATCGCGGCGCGGGCATGTCCGCCGAAACGGTGAAGAAGCTTTTCCGATTGGACGCGCGTCTCGCCACCGAAGGAACGGCGGGCGAACGCGGCGCGGGCATCGGTCTGCTCGTCTGTCGCGAGTTCGCCAAGAAGATGGGGGGCGAGATCGAAGTCGAGAGCGAGCGGGGCGCGGGCAGCGTCTTCCGCTTCCGCGTTCCCCTCGCCGAGTGATCCTACCCGAGTTCGCGATTGTGCCGCGCGATTTATTCCCGCGTCAGTTCGCGCTTGTGCCGCGCGATTTATTCCCGCGTCAGTTCCCGCTTGTGCCGCGCTATCTCCTCGCGCGTTAGGTCGGGGTTGGGCGAGCCGATCGTCCGCTTCCGTTCGAGCGCGTCCTCGATCCGAAAGACATCGCGCGCCGACTCGTCGAACCGCTCGTCGATGGCGCGCATTTCGTCGAGCGTCAACTCGTCGAGCCGCTTGCCCGTCTCTTCCGCCCTCTTCACCACCAGCCCGACGACGCCGTGCGCCGCGCGGAACGGAACGCCGCGCAGGACGAGCCAATCGGCGAGGTCGGTCGCCAAGGAAAAGTCGCCCGTCATCTCGGCGAGGAAGCGCTCGCGGTCGAAGTCGGTCGAGCGGAGCGCCGCGGTCGTGATTCGCAACGCGTCGAGCGTCGTCCGCGCCGCGTCGAACACGGGTTCCTTGTCTTCTTGGAGATCGCGGTTATAGGCGAGGGGCAAGCCCTTGAGCGTGGTCGTCAACGCAACCCACGATCCGAGAACGCGTCCCGCCTTGCCTCGGACGAGCTCCGCCATATCCGGATTTTTCTTCTGCGGCATCAACGAGGAGCCGGTGGCGTATCGGTCGCCGATCTTCGCGAAGCGCCACTCGGTCGTCGCCCAGAGGACGATCTCCTCGGCGTGGCGACTTAAGTGAACGAGAACGAGCGCGGCGGCGTTGAGGAAATCGACGAGGTAGTCGCGATCGCTCACCGCGTCCAACGCGTTTCGCGCAAGGTCGTCGAAGCAGAGCTCGTCGGCGACGGCTTGGCGATCGAGCGGCAACGTGGAGCCCGCCAGCGCGCCGCACCCGAGGGGCGAGACGTTCGCCTCGGTTTTCACGAACTCGAATCGCGCGGCGTCCCGCTTCGCCATTTCCGCGTAGGCGAGGAAGTGGAAACCGAGCGAGATCGGTTGCGCGCGTTGCAGGTGGGTATAGCCGGGCATAATCGTTTCGACGTGCGCTTCGGCTTTCTCGACGAGCGCGCGCCGCCAATCGGCGAGGGCGTCGAGGATCTCGTCGCACATGTCGCGCGCCCGGAGCCGGACGTCGGTCGCGACTTGATCGTTGCGGCTTCTGCCCGAGTGGAGCTTCCCCGCCGTCTCCCCGACGATCTCGAAGAGACGCGCCTCGACGGCCGAGTGGACGTCCTCGAACTCGGCGGGGTCGGGCGACCAGGCGCCCTCGGCGTGTTCCTTTTCGATTTGGTCGAGCCCTTCGACGAGACGGTCGGCTTCGGCGCGTTCGATTACGCCGATCTTCGCCAACATCCGGGCGTGCGCCCTTCCGCCGCGACAGTCGTACGGCAGAAGGGCGACGTCGAATCCGAGGGAGGAGCTAAAGCGCGCCGCGGCCTCGTCGGGCGATTCCGTAAAGCGTCCGCCCCAGAGCATCATTCGCCTCGGTTGAAGGATTCGACCGAGTTGACGACTTTGTAGGGCAAGCCGTAGAGGCGGATGAAGCCCTCGGAGTGTTGGTGGTTGAAGTCGTCGCCCGCGCCGTAGGTGGCGAGCGCCTCGTTATAGAGCGAGTATTTGGACGCGCGCTTCAACGCCGTCAATCCGCCCTTGTAGATCTCGAGTTGCACTTCGCCCGTCACGCGCTTCTGCGTCTCGTCCACGAACGCCGTGAGCGCCTCGAAGAGGGGCGAGAACCATAAGCCGTCGTAGATAAGGTTGCCGTATTTATTGGCGACGTCCTGCTTGTGGCGATACGTCTCGCGGTCGAGGACCATCTTCTCCAGCTCGTGGTGGGCGCGGAGGAGGATCTTCGCGGCGGGGGCTTCGTAGATTTCGCGGGACTTGATGCCGACGACGCGGTTCTCGATCATATCGATTCTGCCGACGCCGTTCTCGCCGCCGAGCTTGTTGAGCTTCTTGACCATATCGACGGGCGCGGTCGGTTCGCCGTTGAGTTTGACGGGCACGCCGTTCTCGAACTCGATCGAGACGATGGTCGGGAAATCGGGGGCGTGCTTGGGGTTGACCGTCCACTGATAGGCGTCTTCGGGCGGAGCGAGGTTGGTGTCCTCGAGCTGTCCGCACTCGGCGGAAACGCCCCAGATGTTCTCGTCGATCGAGTAGGGGGATTTCTTGGTGATGGTAATCGGGATGTCGTTCGCGAGGGCGTAGTCGATCTCCTCCTCGCGCGTCTTGAACTCCCACATCCGGAGCGGGGCGAGGATCTCGAGTTTCGGATCGAGGGTTTGCACGCCGACCTCGAAGCGGACTTGGTCGTTCCCTTTTCCCGTGCAACCG
>WJMR01000375.1 GCA_014727845.1 Ignavibacteriales bacterium | reverse complement strand
TTATCGCCGCGCCGCGCGTCGCGCCGATCGCCTCGACGACGGCGGTCGGGAAATCCCGATCCTCGAGTTCGACGCCGAGCGATTTACCGAGGAACGATTTCCGCGAGACGCCGAGCATAATCGGTTTGCCGAGCGAGCGGAAATCCGAGAGTCGGTCGATTAACTCGAAATTATCGTCAACCGTTTTGCCGAATCCGATTCCCGGATCGACGACGATTCGCTTCACGCCCGCCTTCTCCGCCCTCTCTATTTGCGCGGCGAGGAAGTCGTAAATCTCGACGACGACGTCCGCGTAGTTCACATGCTTCTGCATCGTCTTCGGTTTGTCGAGCGTATGCATAATCACGTAGCCCGCGTCGCGCGCGGCGACGACGTCCGCCATCTTCTCGTCGAACGTTCCGCCGCTAATGTCGTTGACGATCTCGGCGCCCGCTTCGAGCGCCGCCTCGGCGACCTCGGCTTTCGTCGTATCGATCGAGACGAGAGCGTCGGGGCGACGTTTCTTGACGCGCTCGATTACGGGCAGAACGCGACGCTTTTCTTCGTCGGCGTCAACGGGGTCGGCGCCGGGGCGGGTGGATTCCCCGCCGACGTCGATGATGTCCGCTCCCGCTTCGAGGAGCCGCGCGGCATGCGCCTCGGCGGCGTCAGGGTCCTCGTGCTTCCCGCCGTCGGAAAACGAGTCGGGCGTAACGTTGAGAATTCCCATTACCGCGAGTTGGTTCGTCGGGAACCGCTTGCTCCCAACTTCAAAAGCGAGTTGTGGATACGAGAGATATCGCTCCGCCGCGTCGCCGACGAATTTGAGGGCGTCGTTATCCTCCGTTTTCCTCAGCGCCTCGAACGCGGCGCCGGGTGAACCGCAAAGCAAAAAGCTCGTTCTCCCGTCGGGCGCGGGGAGTTTATCGATCCGAGAAAATACATCAGATAATTCGAGTATATCGTTAATAATAGGGAGGTTATCCCCTCTTAACCAAATCGCTTTCTCGCCGTCTTCGAGTCGGGGTCGCCGTCCATGAACGGATTCGAGACGTTCGAGAAGGCGCTTGTTCGAGATATCGACGATTTGCACTATCATAGGCGGAGCACGGCGTTAAGCGGATCGTTGATAGACGATATCGCCTTTGATTATGGTCATTTCGACCTCGAATTCGTCGTCCATCACCACAATATCGGCCTGCTTCCCTACGCCGAGAATCCCCTTACGCAATCCCGCGCGGATGTTCTTCGCGCCGTTGAGGGACGCCATCCGAACCGCGTCGGTGATCTTCGCGTTCGCCGTCGTCACCATATTTTTAATCGCCATATTGAGCGTGAGCGTGCTCCCGGCGAGGGTGCCGTCCGGCAGATACGCCTTCTTCTCTTTCATAAATATCTTCTGATCGGCGAACTCGTACTCCCCTTCGTGCATACCTCCGGCGCGGATGGAATCCGTTATGAGGAAGATGCCGTTCGGTCCCTTGAGCTTCAGGAGGAGCTCCATCACGGCGGGGTGGACGTGGAGTTTATCGGCGATTAGTTCGATCTTCAACTCGTTGCGGAGGAGCGCCGCCAACGCGATACTCGGCTCGCGGTGATGAAGCGGCTTCATCGCGTTGAACATATGCGTTACGTGCGCGGCGCCGTTGTCGATGGCGACCTCGATCTGCTCGTAGCTCGCCGTCGAATGCCCGATCGAGAGAACGACCCCCTTCTTCGCCGCGGCGCGCATCACCTCGTAGGCGCCGGGCAGCTCGGGGGCGATGGTCATAATCTTGATCCACCCTTTCGACGCCTCCCACATCGCCTCGAACGACTCGACCGAGGGCGTCCAGAGATACTCCTCGTTCATCGCGCCCTTGAGCTGTTTGTTGAGATAGGGGCCTTCCATATGCACGCCTTTTACGTTCGAGCGCGGATTGCTCTCGATGTAGTCGGCGACGCGTCGGAGGTCGGCGAGCAGTTTCTCGCGCGGCTTTGCGAAGAGCGAGGCGAGGATCGACGTGGTTCCCTTGCTCGCGAAATACTCGCTCACCTTTTGGATGCTTTCGTCGTTCTCGTCGGCGAATCCGTAGCCGCCGCCGCCGTGACAAAGCAGATCGACGAACCCGGGCGTTACCGTCTTCCCGCTTACGTCGATCACCTTGTATCCTTCGGGAATTTTTACGTCGGACGACTTCCCGACCTCGACGATCATATCGTCTTCGACGAGTACCGCGCCGTTCTTGATGACGCGAAACGGCGTAACCAAATTGCCGCCGAACAGAGCTAATCGCATAACGGTTCCCTTGCTATTCCGAGAGAATTTCTTTGAAGGTCTTGATTATCGCCTCGGGATCTTCGGATTTGAAAATCGCCGAACCGGCGACAAACACGTCGGCGCCCGCGTCTCGGACGCTCCGAATCGTTTCGAGATCCACGCCCCCGTCCACTTCGATCAGGTAATCGGCGCCTTCGCGCTCGCGGAGCGTCGCCGCCTCCTCGATCTTCCGCAACGAGAAATCGACGAACGACTGCCCCCCGAATCCCGGGTTGACGCTCATCACTAAAAGCAAATCCATATCGTTCGCGATCTCGCGAAGCGTCGAGACGGGCGTGGCGGGGTTGACGGCGACGCCGGCTTTCGCGCCGAGCGCCTTGATGTTCTGCAGCGAGCGGTGGAGGTGGACGACCTCCTCTTGGTGGACGGTCAACACGTCGGCGCCCGCTTCGACGAACCGCCGCGCCAACGCGTCCGGCTCGACGATCATCAGGTGGACGTCCACGGGCAACTTGGTCGAGCGCTTTGCGGCGGCGACGACGGGGGGACCGAACGTAAGGTTGGGGACGAACCGACCGTCCATCGCGTCAACGTGAATCCAATCGGCGCCCGCTCGTTCGACGAGCTTAATCTGTTCGCCAAGATTGGCGAGGTCGGCGGATAAAATCGACGGCGCAACGAGTTTCATTGCGCCCCGCTTTCGTCTTCCTCTGCTTGCGGGACCGCCTCGTCTTCCTCTTCCGCCGTCTCGTCCGTTCCCGGCTCGTCCGTTCCCGGCTCGTCCGTTCCCGTCTCGCCGATCTCGGAGACGACGACGTCAACCTGATCTTGCTCGTCGAGCCGACCGCCCGCGGAGGGATACTGATCCAACACGGTGTTCGGAAGAAGCTCGCTCGACGGCTGATAGCTTACGCGTCCGAGCCGCAGGTTCTTGGCTTCGAGCAACCGTTTGGCGTCGGCGAGGGATTCCCCGACCAAGCGAGGAACCTCAACGGCGCCCCCGCCGTAACCGATCGACATCGAGACGTCAACCGTCTTGCCTTTGCGGATTTTCGTTCCGGCCGGATATTGCTGTCCGACGATCACGTCTCGGGGAGAGCCGGAGGGAACGCGCTCGGCTTTTCCGACCGTAAGCCCGATTCTTTCGAGCGTCATCCGCGCGTCGGCGATCGACTTGCCTCGAAGCGAAGGGACGACGACAATCGGATCGCCGCCGCTAACTAATAAGTAAACCCGCCGTCCCGCCTTGACGACTTGCCCCGGCTCGGGTCGTTGTTTGAAAATCTCATCCGGGTCCGCTTTCTCGGTGAAGACGGTGTCGTCGATCACCACGCGGAAGCCCGCTTCCTCAAGCACGGCGACGCCGTCGGCGGATTTCATCCCCGTCACGTCCGGCGTCTCGAGCTCGGAAGCGTACACATACCACGGCATAATCACGTTGTCGAGAGCTAAGACGAAGATAACGCCGGCGGCGAAGGCGTAAACCGCGACGCGAACGAGACGGTTCTTCCAAAGGTCGAGGAGCTTGGTAATTAGGTTCGGTTTCATTACGGCAAATATATTAAAACGGCGTTATACTTGAAAGCCGACGCGCCCCTTCGTACGCGAAAAAGGCGAGCCGCGCCCGCCTTCTTCATCCGCATAACGGCGCGACCTAACGGCTTTTCAAAAGGATGTCGCCCGCGGAATTCCGGAGCCGAACGTCGCCGCCGCCGCCGTTGATTTCGCCGCTCGCTTCGTCGCGCTTCGATACGTCGATCGTCGCGGCGGGGTGCTCGACCTCGATCTCCCCCGCTCCCGTTTCGCAATGGAACGTCGCTTCGGCGTCCCGGTCGAGCGTCAGTTCGATATCCCCCGCCGAGGTGGAGACGTCGATCGACTCGACTTCGCCGGCGTACGAGACGCGCGCGTCGCCGCCCGAGGCGCTCGCTTGGAGCTTGCCGCCCGTGACGGAAAGATCGAGGTCGCCGCCCGAGGACTTGGCGTTCAAGTCGCCCATCACGTCTTCGGCGCGGACGTCGCCGCCCGAAGTAGCCGCCGCGAGGTCGCCCAGCGAATTCATGATCACGATGTCGCCGCCCGAGGTCATCACCTTCGCCACGCCGTTATACTTGACGAGAACCACGTCGCCGCCGGCGGTGCGGGCGGTCGTCTCGCCCTTGCAGTCGTTAATCGCAACGTCGCCGCCCATCGTCTCCAGTTCGTGCTCGCCTTTCATCCCCGTCACAACCACGTCGCCGCCCATCGTCGTAACGCGCAGGTTATACTCCGCGGGCGCGACAACGAGAATCTTCGCGTCGAGCGAGTTCCCCCACCCCGAGCCGGATTTCTTCTTCGCCGAAACCCGAACGCCCTCGGATTGCTTTTCCGCCACGAACTTCAGATAGTCGCCCGCGTCCTCGTCTCCGAGTATTGTAACCGTAAGCGCCGTCCCGGAGTTGGAGGTAACGATCACGTCGGCGGCGGACGCCTCGACGGCGAGCGTCTCGTTCTTCTCGACGTCGAACGTCTTCTTGAGTAGCTCGCGCTCTTGGCCGCGCGCGGCGCCGAGCAAAGCGACAAGCGCAAGAATCGTCGCGAGTCGTAGGTATTGTTCGTTCATCGTTCGTCCTCTTCTTTTGTGTTCCCTCGTTGGACGCCCGCGACGCGGTAATGGTTGGGGAAGCGGTCGCATGATAAAACGCCCCGACGAATCGGGGCGCGTCGAAATCGTTGTCGGAGTTCGCCTACTTCAACACTAGCATCTTCCGCGCTTGTCGGAACTCCGGTGTTTGGAGGACGTAGAAGTACACGCCCGAGGAGATTCCCGAAGCGTCGAAGGCGGCGCTATGCCGTCCTCGCTCGGCCCGACCGTCGAAAAGCGTCGCCACCTCGGCGCCGAGCGCGTCGTACACGGTCACCGTCGCGCGGGTCGTCGTCGGAACCTCGAAGGCGATGGTCGTCGTCGGGTTGAACGGATTGGGATAGTTCGGCAGGAGGCGGAACTCGCTCGGCGCGGCGCGCTCGCTTTCCTCGACGCCCGTCGTCGCTCCCGGATAGCTCGCGCGCAGATTGTCGAAGTAGAGCGTCCCCGAATAGGTCGCGCCGTTCACGCGGTCGCTCGCGAGCTTCACCTCGATTTCCTTAAGCGTGATCGGGAAATTAAACGAAGCGGGATTCGAGACGGCGGTCGCCCGATCGACGGCGGTCGGCACGTTGTCGAACGCGTCGGCGTTGTCGGCGAATTGGAAGGTGATAATCCGAAAGAGTTCGCCGTTGTCGTCCGAGACGATGAAGCGAACGTGGTGCTCGCCGCCGTCAGAGCGAGCGAAAACGGCGAGGGAGTCGGGCAAGCCGTAGATTGGAATATCGGTTACGACGGAGACGTAGTTGGCGACGGAATTGTCGTAGGTGAACTCGTAATCCACGCGGAGCGCCTTATCGCCTTGCGTTCTCGGGAAATCGACGAGGGAGATCGAGGAGTTGGAGAGATTAATATTCTCCCCGCCGAGCGACCAGTTAGAGAGATCGTCGAACGCGTCGAGCATAACGGTTCCCTCTCCGATCTCCACGACGACGCTCGACGTATCCGACGCGCCGTTGTATTCGGCGATCACGATCGTCGTTCCCTCGGCGAGTCCGGTCAATGCGCCGTCGGCGTCGATTTCGGCGACGCTCGAATCGGAGAGCGTCCACTCGCACTCGGCTTCCGTGAGCGTCCGTTTAACGCCGTCTTGATCGAACGCGGCGACGGAGAACGGAACGGTTTGGATCGTGTCGGTCGTAACGGAGACGGGGGTGAGGACGAGCTTGGTAATGTCCTTAACCACCACGAGCGCCGAGTCGCGGTATTCGCGGAACTCGGCGTACACGTAGCCCGTATCCGCCTCCGCGCCCGCCGTAAGCAAGCCCGCCGCGTCTATCGAACCAACGTCGGGGTCGCACGAGAAGACGACGCTGTCTTGATCGACGGGTATCGGTTTAAAGGAATCGTCGTAGCCGAGCATCGTGAAGTCGAGCGTTTCGTTGAGAAAGAGCTTCACGAACGAGGGGTTGAGTCGCGCTCGTTCGACGACGCCCGAGGAGGGCGCGGTGGAGATCAAGAGGAAGGAGTTGGCGACCGTCCGCTCCGTTCCGTCCGAGGGAACGTTGACGATCGAGTCGCGCAAGAGCATCGTCGTCGAGCCGCCGCCGTCGAGATTGGTCGCGTATTCGACGCCCGCGGCGACCATGAAGTCGGCGAGCTCGGGGAGCGTCATTCCCGCGCTGTGCGGGCTCCTCCCGTCAACCACGACGAGATAGAGCCAACTGCTATCCGCCCCGCCGAAGCCCATCGCGGTTCGAGGGTGACGAGCGAACGCGTGACTCGGTCCGCCTTCGTTCGAGTAGCCCTGCGATGCGTAGTTCGCGCCTTGGTGCACGATGCGCGGGTAGCCGCCGATGAGATCCACCAACTTCGGCAAACCGTGCGGGATGAGCCCTTGGAGTATCTTCACCGTGTCGCCCGTCGCGAGGTTATCCACAAACCCCTGCGAGGCGCCGTGCCCCGAGAGGACGACCTTGCCTTCGGGAATCGTCGTGTTGCCGAGATTGCTTCGCACTTGCTCGACGACCAGATCGATCGTATCGTTGAACGCCCACGCTTCGAGCGGCGTCAACACCGCCTCCGAGCCGAACCCGTTCGTGCCGGTCGCGCCGCCCGCGAAACGGTTATAGAGAATGAGGTAATTCGTTTCGCGCGTCTTGTTCACACCATGGAGTTTCGTCCATGCGTCGCCGTCGATGAACTTACCGTCGAACATCATCTCGGCGATGGCGGGTCGGTTGGCGGTGTCGAATCCGAAGACCGAGCGATTGTTGTAGTAGGGATGCAGAATCGCCTCGCCGTCTTGCGCGTCGATGTTGATCGGGATGCCGCCGCTCGCGTAGAAATCGCCGTTGATAGCTCCGACGACGACGTGCTCGGGTCGGTCGTGGCGCGCCGCCTGCTCGCTCGTCTTCTCGTATCCGCCCGCGACGCCGTTCGCCGTCGCGGTCATAACCTCGTTATAGTGGTTCTTCAAATTCGCCTTGATCATATGAATCGACCATGGAACGCTCGGCGTCTCGATCTTATAGTAATAGATGTCCGTGCCCACTTGCGTCGCCAGTAGCGTGTCGTATGTCGGTTGCGCGGCGCCGCTCGCGGCTAAGACGAGAGCGAGGAACGCGATTTTCGCAAACGTTTTCATTTTCCCGTATCCTTTCCGAAATTGCTTTCCAATAAATTACGGAATCCATCGATCATTCGACAATTAAGATAACACAACGATTGATCGCCGCCGACATTCCCGAGGGCGCGCGCGGAACGTACGTCGTCGTCTTTCGACTGGATCGCGCGATTCGTCTCGCAATCGGCGCGTTGGGCGAGCGGCGCTTGGCGCGGGGCTATCATCTCTACGTCGGAAGCGCGATGGGCGCGGGCGGATTACGCGCGAGAATCGAGCGACACCTCCGTCGCGAGAAGCCGACGCGCTGGCACGTCGATTACTTAAGCGCCGTCGCCGAACCTCGCGAGGTTTGGTTGTGGCTAAGCGAGGAGCGCCTCGAACGCGAGATTGCGATTCGTCTTGGCGAGCGCTTGCGCGCCTCGACGCCCGGCTTCGGCTCCTCGGACGACGACCGTCCGACGCACCTCTTCCACGCCCCGACGCGCCGCGAGCTCATTGACGCGCTCGACGCCTTCCCCGCTCGGTCCGCGCCGACTATCGTGCGCGTGAAACGCGGGGAACGTCCGTGAAACCGTCGCACCGTTCCACAAAACGCCAAGGATTAGCGATATGAACTATCTCCTCTCCACGCTCCTTTTCGCCAACGTTCTCGCCCTCGCGCAAGTCAACACCGAAAAAATGCGGCGCCGCGCTTCCGAGGAGGGAGCGCAACTTGAAGCCGCCGCCTCGGGCGCGATAACGACGGGCAACTCGGAATACGTCAACGTCGCCTCCCGAGCGCGGTTCGACTACTACGCGCTCCCCTTCCACGTCTTTCTCGTCGGCAATTTCGAGTTCAAGGAGGGGGCGAACAAGGTCAAGCAAGAGCACGAGGCGTTCGCGCACCTGCGGGGCGTCTATCGCTTCTCGCCGACATTCTCGGCGGAGGCGTTCGCGCAGAAAGAGTTCGACGAGTTCAAGTCGCTCGTCGATCGCAATCTCGTCGGCGCGGGCGCGCGCGTCGCGCTCCTCGGCGTGCGGGACACTTCCGGCGCCCTCGCCGCAGTCGAAACGCACCTCGGCATAGGCGCGATGTTCGAGAACGAAACATACGACGTAGCCGGCGAGCGAACGATCGATCTCGTCCGCTCGACCAACTACTTCTCGCTCGATTGGCGCTTCGAGGAAACCGTCTCGTTTTCCGTCGTCTCCTACTTCCAGTTCGACGTCGCCGACTCGGACGACTTCCGCTCGCTGACGCAGGCGAACCTCACATTCTCCCTCTCCGACAACCTCGCGATCACCTCCGGAGTCAACTATTTCTACGACAACGCGCCCGAACCGACGGTAAAACATTACGACTTCGAAGCGGTCAACGGCATTGTGATCTCGCTGTAGATTTACGCGCAAAAAAAAAGCCGCCCGATTGTCGAGCGGCTTCCGAAAAACGCGGCGTCCGAATGACGAATTAGAATCCGAAATTAAGACCGGCCGCAAAGGCATGGTAGTCGGACATCGAGTATTCCGCGAAGAGACTGGCGACCAGGATGTTGAACTTGGCGCCGACGGTGGCGCGGAACGCGTTGTCGCCGTCTTTCTCGAACGTAATCGGAACCTCGGTGGTTCCGCCGTCGATCGTCGGTCTCATCCAGGTGTAGTTAATCTCGACGGTGGAGGATTCGTAGAGCAGGTCGATGTAGGGCGTCACGCTTACGCCGACGCCGATAGTCCTGCTCGCGGTGAGACCCATCGTCCAGGAACTCGCGGAGAAGATGTCGCCGACGTCCATGCTTTGCACGGAAAAGCCGACGCCGAGGTCGAACGGAATCGGCACGGTTCCCATCGTCCAAATAAGCGGGTTGTGCATAACGCCGAATCCGAAATAGTTGAACTCGCCGACGTCCTCGCTAATCGTCATCGAAGGGAGATAGCGGATCATCGCTTGGGTGCCGTACACCATTCCGATATCGATCTGCGGCGCGAAGAGCGGGAGAAACGGGAGATCTTCGAGCAAACCTTTGGCGCCGTCCACCTCGAACTTTTCGCCGTCGAACGAATATTCAGAGCCATCCGCGTTGACTGTAAACGGCTCCACTTCGCCCGTGATCACCGAGTCGGAGCTACCGATAACGGTCGGTCCGTAAATCCTCGCCTTAACTTCTTGCCCCGTTAGCTCGTCGATGAGCGATTGACGCGCTTGGCTCGGCACGTCGGGGTTCGCGTCCACAATGCTCGCCGCCATCGTTTGGTCGAGGATAAACTCGGTCGTCATCTCGAAGTCTTTCTTGCCGTCGGCGAAGAACGTGCCTAATACGACGACCTTAGCGCCGGCGTTTAACCCCATCATCGTCGCCGGCGGCGCGCCCGTAAACCAGCCGGAGTTCATATTCGCGCCAAATCCCGAGACGATCGGCGAGAGATATTCCTCCGCCACTTCCGCGCCCTGCTTGGAGAGCTTCTCTTGTAGCTCTTCCTGCGCAAACGTCGGCGAGGCGATCGCCGCGGCGAAAAATAACGATAACAGAAATCGTACGGTTTTACCCATCGAATTCCCCTTTCTCTTTAGTCTGTTGTTTTTTTGTCGGAATCCGTTTCCTCGCCGACGCAAGGCGCGCTTTTCAACGTCGCGCGTAATCTAAAGAAAGCGCGCCAAGAAAGCAACGCGCCAATCTCCCGTTTAAAGAAACGACGCCAAGAACGGATTGCTTCGCCGCTCGTCGCCCGCGGTCGTTTTCTCGCCGTGCCCCGCGTAGAGAATTGTGTCGTCGGGAAGCGAGAGAATTTTCGTTTTAATGGTTTCTATCAGCGTCGTCTCGTCGCCGCCCCATAGGTCGTATCGCCCGATCGCCCCTTTGAAGATTACGTCGCCGACGAACGCCGCCGCGCCTTTCTCATAAAGGAGCGAGTGCTCGCCCGGCGAGTGTCCGGGCGTATGGACGACGCGGAGCCGCTCGTCGCCTAAGAGGATATCCGTCCCCTCGTTCAAGTCGGCGTCGGGTTCGGGCGAGGGTTGATACTCGAAGCCGTACATCTCCGCCTGATCGGGAGCGCCGTCCAAGAGCGGTTTGTCGCCGCTCGGAAAGAGGAGCGTTCCGCCGAACGTCTCGATCGCGAAGCGGTTGCCGACGATGTGGTCGATGTGCCCGTGCGTGTTGATCACATACTTAATCTTCGCGCCGTATTCCTCGACCCTCTCGCGCATCTCCTCGCGCTCCCGTTCGTTGGAAGCGGCGGGATCGATCATCGCCGCCTCGCCGCTCGCGGGGTCCCAAACTAAAAACGTGTTGGCGGCGAACGGATTCAGCGCGCAATGTTCGATATTCAGCATAATCGTCCTATCTCGAGAAATTCTCGCGTAACGTTTTCTCCGCCCTCTCTTGGTAACCGACAAACCGCTCGGTTAGTTCCTCGATCGAGTCGCCGCCGAACTTTTCCAAGATGAAATTGGCGAGCGTCATACTCACGACCGCCTCGGCGACGACGGCGCATGCGGGCACGGCGGTGAAGTCGCTCCGCTCCCGACGCGCCTGTATCGGTTTCATACCGTCGAGATCGACCGTGCCGATGGGACTCATCAACGTCGATATCGGCTTCATTGCGGCGCGAATAATCAGCGGCTCGCCCGTGGTGATTCCGCCTTCCAAACCGCCCGCGCGATTGGTGCGTCTTCTCAAACGTCCGTCGCGGAGAACGATCTCGTCGTGCGTCTCGGATCCGAACCAATCAGCCGCTCGGAAGCCCGCGCCGATCTCCGACCCCTTGACCGCGTTGATCGACTGCACGTCGCGCGCGAGCGCCGTGTCGAGTTTGCGGTCGAAGTGCATATAGCTCCCCAACCCGACGGGGAGCCCCGTCGCGACGACGTAGAACGTACCGCCGAGTGTGTCGCCCCGCTTCATCGCGTCGGTTATCTTCTCGATGATCTTCTCTTCTTGCGGCTTCTCGAGCGCGCGCACCTCGCTCGCGTCCGCCTCGTCGGCGAGCGCTTCGGCGTCGAAGTCGGAGGGCAACTCGTTCATCAGCAACTTCCTGCCGAAATTATTCTCCGGGAATATTCCGCCGATACTCTCGACGAAACTCACCACTTTGACGCCCAACTCGGCGAGAAGTCTGCGCGCCGTCGTGCACGCCGCCACTCGCGCCG
>WJMR01000374.1 GCA_014727845.1 Ignavibacteriales bacterium | reverse complement strand
CCTTTGCGCCGCCACCAGCCCCGGCGGCGTCTCCCTCGCTTCGGACGACGAGTTCCTTTCGGCGAGCGTGGCCTCGGCGATCGTCAACCAGAGCGGTCTCGGCGAATTTGACGACGTCGCCTTGGATAAGAAGCTCGCGGGCAAGCTCGTCCGTCTCTCGGCGGGCGTCTCCGTCGTGCGCGAGGGTTTCTACGGCACGACGACGCCCGAGGATTTCGAGACCCTCTTCAAATTGATATACTTGAACTTCACCGCGCCCCGTAAGGACGAGACCGCCTTCAAGTCGTTTATGTCCCGCCAAGAGGCGGCGGTGAAGAATCGCGGCGCCTCGCCCGAGCAAGTCTTCCAAGACACGATTAACGCGACGCTCACGCAATACCATTTCCGTCGTTTGCCGCTCACCGAGGAGCGCTTGGCGGAAGTCGATCTCGACGAGGCGTACGACTTCTTCGTCGATCGCTACGCCGACGCGAGCGACTTTACGTTCTTCTTCGTCGGCGCGTTCGACTCCGACGAGTTGCGTCGGTTCGCGAAAACCTATCTCGGCTCGCTGCCGACGACGGGACGCGAGGAGAACTGGAAGGACGACGGCGCCCGCTATCCCGAAGGCGTGATCGTTAAGGAAGTGCGCAAGGGCGTCGAGCCGAAGAGCGTCGTGCAGATCACCTTTACGGGTGCGTTCGACTATTCCGACCAAACGGTGTACGATCTCCGCGCGATGACCGACGTCTTGAGCATCGCCTTGCGCGAGCGCGTGCGCGAAGCCGAGGGCGGCACGTACGGCGTTTCCGTGCGAGACTACCCTGGCAGAATTCCCGTCGAGGATTACCGCGTGGACGTTTCCTTCGGATGCAACCCCGACCGCGTGGAAGAGTTGACCGCCGCCGTCTTCGAGGAGATCGAGTCGATTAAGAAAGACGGACCGAAGCCGCAAGACGTCGAGAAGGTGCGCGAGAAACACATCCGAGGCAGAGAGATCTCGCTTAAGAAGAACCGCACGTGGCTCTCCTCGCTCCGCGACTACTATCGGCGCGGCGTCGATCCGAAAGCGATTTACCAATACGAAACGATGATCCACGAACTGACGGCGGAGCAAATACAAGCCGCCGCCAAGAAGTATTTGAATACGGAGAACTACGCGCAATTCGTTCTCTATCCCGAGGACTAAGCGTCCGAGGAACGATTCTCGCCCCCGTCCGAACTGCGGCGGGGGCTTTTTTTTGGATACGACGGGAGCGTTATGAAGAGTTTCGGAATTCCGCGTCTCGCGGCGACGGCGGCGCTACTCCTTTTCACCGCGGCGAGCGGGCAGGGGATCGACAGCTTGCGCTACAAGCTCGGGCAGTTGCTTATCGTCGGGATTCCCGGCGAGACGCTCGACACGGGCGCGGCGTACGACCTCGGCGCGATGAACGTCTCCGGCGTGGCGCTCTTCGCCTACAACGTTCCCGAACGGGGGAGCGTTGACGAACTCTCGCGACAGATCTACGAGACGGCGACGGCGACGCCCTTCGTGATGATCGATCAAGAGGGGGGCGTGGTGGCGCGGTTCGACGAGCAAAACGGTTTCGTGGAAAGCCACTCCGCGTACGATCTCGGCTATCTCCTCGGCTCGGTCGATTCCACGCGCGCGCAGGCGGCGCGGTTTTGCGATTGGTTCGAGGAGACGGGAATCAACGTGAACCTCGCGCCCGTCGTGGATTTGAACCTCAACGCCTCGGGTGTGATCGGCGGGTTAGAGCGCTCGTATTCGGCGAACCCGTCGGTCGTCGAGGCGCACGCGGCGGCGTTTATCGAGGAGCATCGAAAGCGCGGCGTCCTCACGTCGGTCAAGCACTTCCCGGGGCACGGGAGCGCGAGAACCGACTCGCACGACGGTTTCACCGACGTAACCGAGTGGTGGCTCCCCTCGGAGTTGACCCCCTTCCGCCGATTGATCGATCGCGATTTGATCGATATGACGATGATCGGCCATCTCTACCACGAGGATATCGATTCGGTCTATCCCGCCACGCTCTCGGCGAATTTTATGGAGGGACTCCTGCGCGACTCGCTCGGCTTCGAGGGCGTCGCGATCACCGACGAGATGTTTATGGGCGCCATCCTGCAGAACTACGATATGGAAGACGCGTTCGCGCTGGCGGTGAAGGGGGGCGCGGATATCGTGCTGACGGCGCGGTGGGAGATGGAGACGAAGACGGGGGAGACCCGGCGCGTCTCGGACGTCTTCGTCGATTACCTCGAAGAGAAGGTGAACGAGGGGTTTATTCCCGCGAGCCGCGTCGAGGAGGCGTATCGGCGGGTGACGGCGCTGAAGGAGTTAATCGGCGTTCCGCGCGCGACGGGCGTCGCCGAGCGGGTGGCGCGTCCCGAAACGTTCGCGCTCTCGCCGAACTATCCCAATCCGTTCAACGGCGAGACGCGCGTTTCGGTTTCCCTCGCCGAACCGAGCGCGATCGCGCTCGTCGTCTTCGACGCCTTGGGGCGCGAGCGAGCGCGGTTGGCGGAGGGGCGTTACCCCGCGGGCGAACGGACGTTCCGATGGAAGCCGGAAGGGGCGGCAAGCGGCGCCTATTTCATCCGCCTAACCACCGAGCGCGGCTCGACCGTCCGCGCGGCGATATACCTCAAGTAACGCGCGCGCGTCGTTGAATATATGCGGCGGTTTTTGTATGTTACCAAGCTAATTCGGAAAGGTGCAGGAGTGGCT
>WJMR01000373.1 GCA_014727845.1 Ignavibacteriales bacterium | reverse complement strand
GTTACGCGGACGGCGCGAGGCGTTTCCGCGCGCGCGGCGACGAGCGTTCCGGGAACGTGGTGATACGCCTCGGCGACGTTCGAGGGGAGCGAAAGCGGATCCGCCAACGAATCGATCTCCGAGCGGACGGCGTAATAATACGTCTCCCCTATCGTCGCGTCCCCGTCGAGGTACGCCCCCGTTTGGGTGGAGTCGGCGAGTACCGTGTCGATCACGACGAGCGCGTTCGGAGCGTCGCCTTTCAGGAGGCGGTACCTATCGGCGGCGCCTCTCCACTCGACGCGCACGGTCGCCGAATCGACGCTATAACCGCGGCAATCGACGGGCGCGGGCGGCGCGTCGGGTTGAAAAAACTCACGGAAGACGATCTCGTCGGATTTTGGCAACGCCACCTCGAGCGCCCCGTCGGCGTCGAAATCGGACGCGAGGACCGACGAGCTCGCCACTCCGTCCTCGTGGAAAACGATCCGCGTCCCGTCCGCTCGCCAATCGAAAACGTAGGCGTGGGGGAAGAAGAACCCGATCAGCTCGTCGTCCCCGTCCGCGTCGAGGTCGGCGAACTCGAGCGCGTTCGTGGCTTGATAGCTCCTGAAGTCGCGCGTCTCGTCGAGGAAGGCGTAGTCGTACACCGAGTGTAGCTCGCCATCGACGATGTTGTAGATCAGCAAACGATTATAAGGGGCGACGTCGATTTCGTCGATCGACTCGAAGAGCGCGGCGACGTCGAGCGTCCCGTCCCCGTTAAAATCGCCCGCCGCCAGAAAGTTCGACGATCCGAAGAAGCCCGACTCGACGACGTCCATGTTTCGCACGTCGTCTTTGGCGCGCACTTCGTAGCGCATCACGTCCCCGTCGATGTCGGCGACCCACAGCTCGTTGAAGCCGTCTTCGTCCGCGTCGATTAACAGCGCGCGCGCCGCGTTGAACGAATTGCCGAAGGCGTCCTCCGAAAAATTATACACCGTCGTCTCGCGCGTTAGTTCGAGGTCGCCGGAGATCGAGAAGACGGACATCGACGTGTCGCTCTCGAACGCGACCACCTCGACCGCGCCGTCCCCGTCGATATCCCTCGCCATAATGGGCCAAAAGAAGCGATCCTCCCCCGAATCATACTTCTCGACGAACTTGGACGAGCCGGGCGCGGTTTGCTCGAGCAGGCGCCCCCGATACCCCGCGAACGCGAGCGCGTCCTTCAAGCCGTCGCCGTCAAAATCGCCGATCTCCTTAAGGATAAGCCCCGCCAACGAGTCGCCGCGCGACGCGAACGCCCCATTCTCGAAATCGTAAAAGACCGTCGCCGCTCCCTCTTCCGAAACTTCGAAGACCGCGGCGGTTCGCTTCCCGTCCCCGAGCGTGAAGGCGTAAGGGAACGGCGTTCCGGGCGGAAGCGAGAAGCCCGCGTCCTCGGCGGGGCGCGGCGTTTGGAGGGGCGCCGTTTCGACGACGAACGGGTCGCCGGATTCTCGTTTCGCCGAGCCGACGAGTCCCGCGAGATTCTCCGCCTCGAAGAAAATTTCGTACTCCGCTCCCGGTTCGATCTCTTCGACGGGCGCGTAGCCGTAGTGGAAATTCCTTACGTGAATCGCGCCGAGCGAAAAGCCGTCGAGCGAAACCGAGCGCCATGCTCCCTCGCCGACGAGACGATAACGCATCCGAACCGCCGCCGGTTGATCGGTAAAGAGCGCCGCGATGATCGTCGGGCGGTCGGCGAGATACGCGGGACCGAATCCAATCGGCTCCACAAGGGGAGCATGCGCGGCGACGCGGAAATTGACGCGCTCTTCGAGGGTCCGACCGTTGGTAAGCGTTACGAGAATTCGGAGAGTGTAAACGGTGTCGGAATGGGAGGTTAGGTCGAGTCGCGTAATAATCTCGTCGGACGCTTGTCGCCGCCGATCCTCGACGAGCGCGGTCCACGTCGCGGGGTTGTCGCCGACGCCGAAGTCGAGATCGAACGAGCGGAACATTGGGGCGAGGATGGTGGCGCGTACGTCGAGTATCTCGCCGCGCGAGGCGTAATCTTGCGCGGGAGCATGGAAACGGATCGCGGCGGGCGCTTGGGAGCCGACGGCTTTCGCGAAGTTCAATCTGCCCGCGCCGCTCCTGTCGTCCCATCCCGGTTCGAGCACGTCGTCGCTCGTCGTCTTGAGAATCTGTCGTATCTCCTCGGGCGTGAAGTCGCCGACGGAAAGCAACGCGGCGGCGACGGCGCTAACATGGGGCGCGGCCGCCGAGGTGCCGGAGACGAAGCGATAGCCGCCCCCGAGGTCGAGCGTCATGATTTCCGAACCGGGCGCGACCAAATCCAACGTGGAGCCGTGCGAGGAGTTGAGCGCGACGTAGTCTCGGCTCGTCGAGTTGCCGACCGAGATCACGCCGTCGAAACCGGAGGGATAGTGCGGCGCGTCGGTTCCGTCGTTGCCGCTGCTCGCCACGAGCGTAACGCCTCGCTCGGCGGCGTACCGCGCGACGTCCCGCAGAACGAGCGAGAAGAAATCGTCGCCGAAACTCATATTGATTACGTCGGCGCCGGCTTGCACGGCGTAAACGATCGCGGCGGCGGCGTCCTCCTCGTCCCCGTAGCCCTCGGGGTCGAAGGCGCGGACGCCGAGTATTCTGGCGTTCGGAGCGACGCCCGCCACGCCGATCTCGTTGTCGGCGATAGCGGCGATAATGCCGGCGACGGCGGAGCCGTGCGAGTTCTCGTCGTAGGGGTCGTTGTCCCAATCTCGAAAGTCCCCCGCGTCCGGATCGTCGGGAAAGCCCTCGCGGTGAACGAAGTCGTAACCGATCCAATCGTCGATATAGCCGTTGCCGTCGTCGTCGATTCCGTTCTCGCGACGGTCGCGCCCCGCGCCGTCCCTCCCCGTCTCGCCCTCGTTAACGCGCACGTTGTCGGCGACGTCCGGGTGGAGGTAGTCGATCCCCGTGTCGATCACCGCGACGACGATCCCCTCTCCCCGCGTCGTCTTCCATGCCGTAAGGGCGTCGATTTTTGCGAGCGCCCACTGTTCGTCGGCGAGGGAGTCGTTCGGGATTTCGTCGATCTTCAACGCGCGGGATTGATAAGCGTATTCCACGGCGGGATCGGCGGCGATTAGGTCGAGCGCTTCTTTCGAGAGCGGGCGCTCGAGTTCCGCCACGACTATCCGCCCCAACCTTGGATCCGACGCCGCGTCGCCCGCGACCAACGGAACCGTCGTAGCTTCCGCCAACGCTCTGCCCGCCTCCCCCGTTAGCGCGTCCGCGCCGCCCGAGGAGATAGCCGAGAGGGGCACGCTCTCGCGATATTTGACGATATAGGAGGTCGGCGTCGTCTGCGCCCGAACGAGGGCGACGAGCGCGAACGCGAAAAGAAGCGCGCGGCTACCCCTCATTGCGTTCTTTGGTCATCGTGAAGTCTATTTCGGTCGGATACTCGCCCGAGAAACAGGCGGTGCAAAAGTGGGTCGGATCGTCGTCGTAGAGCGCCTCGAGCATCTCCTCGTGCGTAAGATACGCCAACGAATCCACGCCGATATATTCGCCGATCTTATCGACGTTTTGCCCCATCTTGTTGGCGATCAGCTCCTCGCGCGAAGGGAAATCCATACCGTAGAAACACGGGTGCGTGATGGGGGGCGAGGATACGCGCATATGCACTTCCTTCGGCTCGGCTTCTCGGAGGAGTTTCATCAGGAAGCGCGAGGTGGTGCCTCGGACAATCGAATCGTCCACGACCACGACGATCTTGTCTTTCAGCACGCCTTTGACGGTGTTAAATTTAATGCGCACCGCCATCTCTCGCCGATCCTGCCCCGGCTCGATGAACGTTCTGCCGATGTAGTGGCTGCGTATTAATCCGATCTCGAAGCGGGCGTTCACGCCTTGCTTGCGCATCCGATGGGCGTAACCGAGCGCGGCGGTGTTGGAGCTATCCGGCACGCTGATGACGATGACCCGCTCGTCCTTATCCTTCGGCGTAACGGGGTGTTTTTCGGCGAGCGTCTTGCCCAAACGTCGTCGGATTTTATCGACGTTGTGCCCGAAGATGGCGCTGTCGGGGCGCGAGAAATAGATAAACTCGAAGATACAGTGTTTCTTCAGATCGGTTTTGCGCTCGCGAAAGAGGTCGGGGTTGAGGGGGAGGCGGATGGATTTCGGCTCGCCCGTCTCGAGCGCCTCGCGGTCGAAGACGACCACCTCGCCCGGCTCGACGTCCCGCAAGTATTCGGCGCCGACGAGATCGAAGGCGCACGTTTCCGACGCCGCGAGAAACGCGCCGTCCTTCTCCCCGATCGAGAGGGGTCGGAAGCCGTACGGATCGCGCGCGGCGATCATCGCGTCGTCGGTTAGGAGCGTCAGGCAATAAGCGCCTTGCAGTTGGCTCAGCGCCTCCACGATCTGGTCGATCTGTTGCGACGCCTTGCTACGCGCCACGAGATGAAGAATCGCCTCGGTGTCGCTCGTGGTTTGGAAGATGGCGCCCTCGTGTTCGAGGCGGTCGCGGAGTTCGCGCTCGTTCGTCAGATTGCCGTTGTGCGCCACGGCGATGTTGCCCGCGTGGTATTTTACCTTAAACGGCTGGATGTTGCGCCGCGTCTTCGATCCCGTCGTCGAGTAGCGGTTGTGCCCGATCGCCGCGTCTCCCTTGAGGATTCCGCCCCAATCCTCGAAGTTCGAGAAGACTTCCGTCACCAACCCCTCGCCCTTATATCGGTGGAAATGGGCGACGTCGCCGTCGAAGTCGCGACTGATAACGCCGGCGGATTCTTGTCCGCGATGTTGCAGCGCGTGGAGCATGTAATAGTTGAGCAACGCGGCTTCGTCGGAGCCATAGGCGCCGGTTACGCCGCAGAAGCATTTGGGTTTATCGTTCTCGATGGCAAATCGTCTAACGGGTTCGTTCACGCGCGCTCCACTCGGATTGGAAGTTGCAAATTTACCGAACCACAAAGATACGAATATCCGAAAGAAGATGCAGAGAGAAAGCTCGCCAAGCTCCGCGAGTAACACCCGCTCGCTACGCTCGCCGCTTTGTTCGCGGAACTGAACGAGCGTAGCGAGTGAATCCCGACTACAGGGGACGTCGCTCGCGCTCGTCGCTTCAGACCTTAACGACCCATCCGTAGGGATCGGGTTTTTCGCCGTACTGAACGCCCGTAAGCTCGTCGAAGAGTTTTTGCGATAACTCGCCGACGCCGCCGTCGCCGATCGTCATCCGATTATCTTTATAAGCCAGCTCGCCGACCGCGGAGATCACCGCCGCCGTGCCGGCGCCGAAGACTTCCAACACCTCGCCTTTCGTGTGACGCTCGACGACTTCGTCTATCGGGATTTTTCGTTCCACGGGATTCATCTTCCAATCATCGAGAACTTTGAGCACGGAGCGCCGCGTAACGCCGGGTAGAATCGTTCCCGAAAGCGCGGGCGTCGCCACCTCGTCGTTGAAGCGAATGAAGATGTTCATCGTGCCGACTTCCTCGACGTATTTGCGCTCGACGGCGTCCAGCCAGAGAACCTGCGTGAAGCCCTTCTCCTTCGCCTTCAGCGCGGCGAGCATGCTTCCGCCGTAGTTCGCCGCCGCTTTGCTCTCGCCCAATCCGCCTCGGACGGCGCGGACGTATTCGTCCTCGACCAAGATTTTCACGGGCGCGAAACCGCTCGCGTAATACGCCCCGACGGGCGAGAGGATGATTTGGAAAATGTAGGATTTCGAAGGTCGCACGCCGAGCGCCGCCTCGGTCCCGATCATATAGGGGCGGATGTAGAGCGCCTCGCCCTTATTCGTCGGAATCCAGTCCTTCTCGATTTCGACGAGCGCCTTGAGATGCTCGACCGTTTCGGCGACGTCGAGAGCGGGCATGCAAAGCCGGGCGGCGGAGTTGTTCATCCGCTCGAAGTTCTGATCGGGGCGGAACAGGAGAATGTCGTCGCCTTTACGATACGCCTTCAGTCCCTCGAAAATCGCTTGCCCGTAATGCATGAAGCTCGACGCGGGATGCAACGAGAGCGGTTCGAGCGGCTTGATTGTGTGATTGAACCAGCCCTTCCCCTCTTCGTAGCGGGCTTCGTAGAGGTGATCGGTGAAATGCGCGCCGAATCCGAGCGGATCGGGCAACTCGACGGGCGTTGTGCGTTGCTTCAGTGTTATCGTCGGTTTTCCCATGGGGGTACCTCAATTGTTCGGTGAAAGCTTGCGCCGCAATTTAGAGAATTAACGTTTAGTTTAAAAGCGACGCGCGCGCCTAATCGTAGGTAATCGATTCGACCGTCGCGTCGGAGATTTTTTCTTCCTTTCCTTTTATTATTAGGAGCGTTACTCTTATATTGTGAACTTAAATTTTTCGCGCTCGTCAAACGCGAAAGGGCGCACGCGAAAGGGCGCACGCGAAAGGGCGCACGCGAAAGGGCGCACGCGAAAGGGCGCACGCGAAAGGGCGCACGCGAAAGGGCGCACGTGATAGAGCGACGCGACAACAATAAAAGCAGGGGATCCGCTATCGAGCGAACGCTACCGAGTAATTAAGTAATCACGGACGATAACGGTCGTAAGTTTTTGAGGCGGAAAGCAAACTCCCGCGCCGCGGCGCCATTGCCCGTCGCGGCGGCGATTATTCTTGTCGCGGCGTCTTCCCTTGGTTGGACTCCCGCGCCCGCGCAACAATTCAACGGCGAACTC
>WJMR01000372.1 GCA_014727845.1 Ignavibacteriales bacterium | reverse complement strand
TCTCGGACTCGAGCGCGGAGAGATAGATGATCGAGTTGAGCGTGCGCATCAAGCGTCTGCCCGCCTTCTCGATGTTCTCCGCCATCTCGATTTGATCGGGATCTTCGAGATCCGAGGCGAGGAGTTTGGTGAGCCCGAGAATACCGGTCATCGGGGTGCGGAACTCGTGGTTGATGTTGGCGAGGAAGCTCGACTTCAGTCGGCTCATTTCCTCGGCGCGCTCTTTGGCGAGCGTCAACTCTTGCTCCATCCGCTTGCGTCGCGCCACCTCGGTCTTAAGCAGGCGCACGGCGTCCGAGAGTTCCTCGGTGCGTTCGGTGACGAGCCGGTTCATGTTTTGTCGGAATCCCCCGAGCGAAATGTGCGCGAACACGCGAGCGAGCGTTTCCTCTTCGCGCGGCGGTTTGGCGATGTAGTCCGCGGCGCCGGCATGGAACCACTCCGCTCCGTCTTCGACGCGCTCCCTACTCGCCAGAATCAGCGTCGGAATCGCCTCGCATCCGTCCTCGCTTTTTATGCGACGACTGGTCTCGTAGCCGCCGTCGTTTGGTAGGTCCTCGTCGAGGATAACCACGCCCGGCTTAAGCAAACGCGCGCGTGTTACCGCCGACTCGGCGTCGAGCGCCACAAACGTCTCCACCCCTTCGCGTTTGAGCAAAGCGGTGAAAAAATCAATGTCGGACGACCGCGCCGACGCCACCAACGCGCGGCGTTTTTGAATTGTATCAGTCATAATCCTTCCCCCGGATCGTTTTACCTCGCTCGTCCCGCTTCCCCCGCCAACAGTCTTTCCCCTATTTCGCCAATACTATATCGATTTTTTTCTACGGAATCAAGCAGGTTATTCGCTATTTTTCGCGCTCCACGCCGCTCCCTCAAAAAGTGTTCGGCGTTCCGGATACGGGGGCGGAGCGTCTTCCCCGTCGCCGATCGGGCGGATGGACAACGCCGCGCCGCCCCCCGGCGCCAATCGGAGCGTAATTACGTCCTCCCGCGTCGCCGTCGTTTCCCAAATCTTCACCTCGAGCGGTCGCTCGATCCAATCGGCGGAGTCGCCGTCGGCGTACGCGGTCAATCGATAGCGTTCGCCCTCGTCGAGGAAATCCAACGGAACCTCGAACGCGCGCGCCTTCTCGTCGGTCAGCGCGCCGATAAACCACGCCTCCCCGCTCCGACGAGCGACGCCGACGTAGGCG
The DNA here is from genome assembly GCA_014727845.1 of Ignavibacteriales bacterium. GTDB lineage: Bacteria > Bacteroidota > Ignavibacteria > Ignavibacteriales > Ignavibacteriaceae > WJMR01. Next base: position 3,507 of record WJMR01000372.1, on the reverse strand, counting down.
CCGACCTTACCGAACAAGCCGCGCGTCTCGTCCCACGTCGTCGGGACTTCGCGGATAAACTCGTACGCCGGGCGCCCCGCGTAATTCCATGGTAAATCCACCGCCGTTTGTATCGGGCTGAACAAGACGACGAAGAGCGAGAGTTGCTTGGCGACGGTCGTGCGGATCCGGTTGTCGCCTCGGTAGCCCTCGAAGAAAATGTCGAAGACGCCGGGTGTGTAATCGACGGGACCCGCGAGGCAACGCGTAAAGGGAATTATGGCGGTGTGGCTCGGCGGATTGCCCCCGCCCCACGCGCTATACTCCATCCCGCGAACGCCCTCGCGCGTCGTCATATGGGGCCACGTGCGGCTCGTGCCAGTCGCCTTAATCGGCTCGTGCGCGTTGATCATCAATTTATACTCCGCCGCCTTTTCGAGATGCCGTTGGTAGTTGCGGACCATCCACTGGCCGTGCCGCCACTGATCGTCGGGGAGCACGCCGCCTCGGCGCGAGTAGCCCGACTTAATCGCCATGATCCCGAGTCGATGATAGAGCGCGTACGCCGAGTCGATCTGCGCGTCGTAGGCGGCGATATCTCCGCCCGTCTCGTTGTGGACTATGATCGCGACGCCTTTCTCGCGCGCGTATTCGACGACGCCCTCGAGATCGAAATCGGGATACGGCTCGGTGAAGCTGAACGCGTTCGGCTCCCCCCAGCGCTCCCATCCTTGATTCCATCCCTCGATCAGCAAGCCGCGAACGCCGAGCTCGGCGGCGTAATCGATGTAGCGTTTCGCGTTCTCCGTCGTGGCGCCGTGCGTCTCGCCTATAAAGAGGTCGGTCATCCCGATGTGGTTCGACCAGAAGATACCGAACGACTTCATCGGCTCGATCCACGAGACGTCCTCGAGCGCGCACGGTTCGTTCAGGTTAAGGATCATCGTGGACTCGAGGAGCGACGCGGCGTCCTCGGCGATTTGAATCGTCCGCCAAGGCGTTAAAAGATCGCCCTCGACTTTCACCTTCGCGCCGTCGGGCCAAGGGGCGAGTCGGATCTCGAACGCCGCGCCCCCCTTCGGCTCCAACGCGGCGCCGGCGTAGTCGTAGAGCGCCGCCTCGTGAACGCTCAGGCAAACGCCCTCGTCGGTCTCCATCGTGAACGGCGTGTGCGCGCTATCGACTTCCGAAAGGCGGGTAACATTGTGGAGGTACTCGTAGGAATCGAAGTCGCCGGGGATCCACCACGAAAGATAGTCGCCCGCGAATCGGAACTCCGTCAACTCGTCCATAATCTCTATTGTTCCGTCGCCGTTCCAATCGGGGGCCGAAAGTCGGAAGGCGACGCCGTCGTCGAAAGCGCGCGTCTCGATGAAGAGCGTCCTTCCCGGCTCGCGCGTCTCTCGCAACTCGACGACCGCCGCGCGGTGACGATCGCGGATCTCGGCGAACTCGCCCCACACGGTCTCCCACGTTTCGTCGCGCTCGGCGCGCTCCACCCCGACGATCTCGAAACCGTCGGCGAGCGCCTCTTCGTTTCGGAAGCGGAAACCGAGCGCCGAAGGTTCGACGTATCGCTCGCCGTCGAACGTTACCTCGTAGCGCGGCGCGCCGTCCTCCAAGAAGAGCGCGATCGCGAGGCGACCGTCGGGCGAACGCGTCTCGACGCGCTCGGGTTGCGCGAACGCCGTCGCGGCGGCGATCGCAATTGCGAATACAATCGATTCTTTCACTGTGTTCATTCCTCTATCCCTTCTTCATAGAAATATACGCGGATAGCGTCCATAGCGTCGTTCCACCATCCAAAGTAACTCCGCGCCAACTCTTCTTCGTCGGGCGGTTCTATCGGTTCGGTTCGGAATCGGAAGCGCTCCAGCAGGGTGTCGCGGACGGCTCGGGCGACAAGCATGCCGCCGGGCGCGGCAAAATGAATGCCGTCGTTGTGGCGGATGGAGACGTAGTCGCCGTCGAGCATGGCGTGGGTGGTATAGGCGCCGCCGTCGCCTACGTAAGGACTCGTCTCGAGGAAGGTAATCCGATGCCGTTCGGCCGCCTCGGCTTTGTGAAGATCGGTGACGTGACGCATCCGTCGATCGAAGCGATCCGTGCGCATCGGCGGCATACCGAGCCAGTAGGTCTCGAGCGTGTGCGCGGCGAGCGTGTCCATCAAGGCGCCGGCGCGGGCGCGATAGACGCGATCCCACGACTCGCTCCAAAAGTGAAGGCGTTGGCCTCGGTAGGAAATATCTTGCGCGTCGTTCGTGCCCATCATCACCACGGCGGCGTCGTAGGTTCCCTCTTTAAATATCGCCTCGAGTTGGGCGAACCAGTTGTAGAAATCCGGACGGGAGAGCCCCGAGGAATGTTTAAAGCGCCGATGGGAAACGAAGAGCGAGTCGTTCTCGAAGAGTCGCTCCAAGACGGCGCCGAATCCGTGCGCCATCATCGAGTCGCCGACGAGCAGGACGCGGAGCGGTTTATCGGGCGTATGCACTTCGGCGCGCCGCGCTTCGACGGCGGCGACCGAATCGGCGATCCAACGGTCGCGCTCGGCTTGGGCGATAGAATCGACGCGAGCGACGGAATCCGCGCGGGCGATCGAATCGGCTTGGGCGGGGTCGAGCGTGTCGGAAATCGGGGGCGGCGTCGCGGTATCGGCGCGGAGCGTGTCCGCGTCGGTCGTGTCGTCGAGAATCACGTCCACGTCGGCGTCGGCGTATTTAAATCCCGCCTCCCGCTCCAGCCCCGCGACGGCGCGGAACGTCTCGTTGATCGAGCGCGTCGGTCGGTTTAAGCCGTTCGCCTCGGCGAATTGATCGAGCGGATTGAAGTAGAGCAGAAACATCTCGCGCGTGAATCCGTAATCCATCCGTTCCGCCCATTTCTTCAAACCGTCGGCGTAGAAGAGGAACGTCGCGAGCACGACGACGAAGAGGATCTTCTCGGCTCGGCTCCCGCCTTCGAGGTAATACGGAATATGTCGGGTTCGTTTGCTCGCCATCGATCAGAATTGGAAATAGATGAAGGGCGCCACGCCGTCGGGTCCCATCGCGCCGAGCGCGAGGAGAACGGCGGCGACGATCGCGCCTTGCGCCAACGCGGGCAACTCGCCGAACGCGCGCTGCACGCGGAGGTCCCACTCTTTCGGGATAAAATTAATCAACAAACCGAGCGCGATCAATCCGACCACGAAGGGCGTGAGCAGCTCGGTCGTGAAATCGAGCGCGGCGACCGACGCGAGGAACTCGGTGGCGTAGCCGAACGAAGGCGCGCGGAAATAGACCCACGTGAGGCAGACGAAGTGGAAGAGGAGAAATATCTTGAGCGCCTCTCGCCACGGGGGCGTCTTCGGCTTCGGCGGAAGTTTTTCGCGGACGTATCGCTCGATCGCCAAACCGCCGCCGTGCAACGCGCCCCAGAAGACGAAGTTCCACGCGGCGCCGTGCCACAATCCGCCGAGGAGCATCGTGAGCGCGAGGTTCCGATATGTTTTCCGCTTGCCGCGCTTGCTTCCGCCGAGGGGAATGT
>WJMR01000371.1 GCA_014727845.1 Ignavibacteriales bacterium | reverse complement strand
CCGCTCGGATCGCGCGCGACCGCCTCCGCCAAGGCGGCGGTGCCTTGCAGGCGCTGCTCGCTCCGCGCGAACTCCGCGCCCAAGAGCGCCTCGTGTTTAAAAAACTGATGCGTGCCGCTGTCCCCCTCGCGTCCGTAGAGCGTCGCGCGCAAGTCGGGACCGCCCACCTCGGCGAAGTTTGTCGCCTCGCCCGTGAAGAGGCGCCGCAAATCGTCGAGGGTCAAGCTATCGAGCGAGTTGCTCGGGTGCACGATAACCGCGACGCCGTCCATCGCGACGACGACCGCGTCCAACTCGACGCCCGCCTCCAACGCATCCACCCGCTCTCGTTCGTTCACGGGCCTGCTCGCGGTCGCCAAATCGGTCGCGCCCAAAACGAGCGCCGATATTCCGCGACCCGAACCGCCCCCGTCGATCGTGATGAACGCGCGCGGATTCCTCGCGCTATACTCCACCGCCCACCGACTCGCCAGATTCGCCATCGTGTCGGAACCCTTCACGCGAACGCCCGGCGACGTCTCGCATCCGAAAAGATACGCGACGACAAGCGCGAGCGACGCGACGATATGTGGACGAGGGGATTTCATCATTTCGCGAGTCGGCGAAGTTTGCCGTACGTAACTTAATGAAATCGACGAGCGCGACGCAATGAAAGATTCCGTTAAGAATCGATCAGTAGCGTTCGAGTTTGAACTTCTCGCCGAGGTAGAGCTTTCGCACCTCCTCGTCGTCGGCGAGTTGGTCGGCGGAGCCGGAGCGGAACAAGTCGCCGCGGATGAGGATGTAGGCGTTGTCCACGATGCTCAAGGTCTCGTGCACGTTGTGGTCGGTGATCAGCACGCCGATGCCTCGGTTCTTCAGGTTCGCGACGATCGTCATAATGTCCTCGACCGCGATCGGATCGACGCCCGCGAACGGCTCGTCCAGCAAGATGAAACTCGGGTCGGTCGCCAACGCGCGCGCGATCTCCGTTCGACGACGCTCGCCGCCGCTGAGCTGAAAACCCATCGACTTGCGGATGTGCCCGATCGCCAAATCATCGAGCAATTCCTCGACGCGTCGTTCGCGATCCGCGCGGTTCATCTTCATCATTTGCAGGATGGCGCGAAGGTTGTCTTCCACGCTCATCTTCCGGAAGATCGACGCCTCTTGCGGCAGGTAGCCGACGCCCATCCGCGCGCGGATATACATCGGCACGTTCGTCACTTTTGTCTCGTCGAGGAAGACGTCGCCCCCGTTCGGCTTCACCATCCCGACCATCATATAGAATGTGGTCGTTTTACCGGCGCCGTTCGGACCGAGCAACCCGACGATCTGTCCTTTGCTCACCTCGATGGAGACGCCGTTGACTACGCGGCGCTTCTTGTAGATTTTCACCAAGTCCCGGCAGCTAAATCGCTCGGGGGCTTTCGGCATTTTTTTCTTTTGGAAGAACATCGTCGTCTCTCTTTCTTAATCGTCTCGTCGCGGGTCGTCTCGTCGCGGGTCGTCTCGAAATCTCGGATCCTCGCGTCGGTCGCCGCGCTTGTCGTCTCGTCGGTCGCCGCGCTCGTCCTCGCGCCTCTTGCGCTCCTGCAACTCTCGCAACTCCTCGTTTCGCTTGCGCAGCTCTTGCGCGCGTCGCTCTTCCTCCTCCGCGACGGCTCTATCGAGCGTAAGCGGCGCGTCGGGTTCCCGCAACACAATCCCTTCGAGGAGGCGGTCCTTGTCGGGCGGCTCGCGGTATTCCTCGAACGTCGGGAGGAGGAAAGTCCGCTCGGCGCCTCGCGCGAGGCGCTCGGGGTGATACTCGCTGTCGGGATCGCCGTAGAGTTTAACCACCGAGACGAGCCCCTCCTCCACGAGTATCGCCGCCGACGACGCGGTCGCCTTCACCACGCCGTTGGGCGCTCCGTCCTCGTATATATAATAGATGCTTTTCACCTCGCCGCTCACCTCCACGCGCTCCAACCCGTCGTCTCCAAAACGCATCGTCATCTCCTCGCCCGAGATTTGATCGAGCCGTTGCGGGTAATCGGGCGGACGCGATGCGGTCATCGCGTCGCCGACGGCGTCGATGCGGCGGATTTGATTTTCCCGCAATTCCACGACGACCGAGTCGCCGAGTAGCTGCGCCGTCTCGTACCACATAATCGGTTGCTCGCGCTCCTCGAGCTTCACGACGAGAATGCGATCCTCCGACCGATAGAAGACCGCGCGATCGTTGCGCGAGGCGAAGTCGGTTCGCCGCATGCGCACCGAGTCCTCGGCAACGTAGCGGTTGGTCGAGTCGCGAAACGCCTCGAGTTTCTCGGCGCGGATGACGAGCGTGTCCACCTTTACGGAATCGACGACGGTCGCGCTTGCCGAATCGGCGCGGATTGTGTCGGCGACGACGGTCGAGTCGAGCTGCACGAGCGCCGCGTTTATCCGCATCACGCTATACTTCTGTCGGCGGTAATCCTCGAGTCGCTCTCCGAGAATGAACACGTCGTCCTCGCGATTCTGGATCTGCACGTTGAAATAGCCGTAGGTCACCTGCGATTGCCGAAAGTGGATGAGACTATCGGCGAAGATGGTGTTTACCGAATCGCGCGCGCGCACGTCCCCCGTCGCCACGGCGCGGTCGTCGCCGCGATAATAGAGAAGACGCGCGGCGTCGAGCGTGGTGGCGGTGTCGTAGAGCCGTACCGAATCGACGAAGATCGCGATCTTATCGTCGAAGAAATACTCCCCTTCCTCGGCGGTGAGGACGACCTTCTTATCGTCCAACTCCACGCCCGCGTTCGAGTAGGCGCGTCGTTCGTCGCCATAGTAGAACCCTTCGGGCGTGCGGATGGTGAGATTTCGTTGAACGGCGACGACGTCCCCGACGAGTCGCGCGTCGTTCCGGTCGAGAAAGTGAATCGCCTTGTCGCAGGTAACGACGACGTCGCCCTGCGTTAACACCACGTCGCCTATCACCTCGCGGATCGCCTCGCCGTCGAGCGTCGTTCCCTTGAGGGTTTCGCCGGTAACTGTGATGGGTTGCGCCCGCGCCGCCGTCGCGAGCGCCGCTAGGAGGAGCGACCATAAGAAGAGCGCCCGTCTCATAACGTTGTGTCCGTGTTGGTGACGTAGGTGATCCGATACATCGTGTAGTTCTCCAAGTCGGGGTCGGACTCGAAGCCGTAGCCCTCGATGTATTCCCTCGGCGTGTCGAGCGTGAAAAACTCGTCGGTGGAAATTCGCCGTTCGACGTTTATCCACTTAAGCTTTTCCGTTCGCAACACCGCGCCGCTATCGTTTCGCACCACCACGTCGTCGTAGGCGTACATATCGTTCGTCCGATCGTCCACCATTCCGCGCTCGGCGGTGAGCGTGGCGTTTCGCTCTTCGTTCTTATTATAGAAGTCGATGACGACGCCCGAATCGAGCAAAGTCTCTCGACGCTCGACGTACATCCGTAGGTGCCCGTAGTTCAATACGGCGCGCGTTTTTCCGGAATCCGAAAAGACGACTCGCGATCGCCACCCCTCTTGGGCGGGCATCTCGGCGACCTCGAACGTCTCGTCCACCGTCGGTTTCACCTTGTCGTCTTGGCAGGCGACGAGGACGAGCGCCGCGAACGCCGCGACTATCAAGCGCGCGCGATGAGTCATCGTATTCGTAACCCGAGATTGACCAATTCGTGGAGATGCACCACGCCGATCGGTTTGTTGTCGGCGTCGGCGACGATGAGCGCGGTGATTTTATGCCGCTCCATTTGCTGTAGCGCGAACGAGGCGAGGTAATTTTGGTCGATCGTTTTCGGATCGCGGGTCATTGCGTCCTCGGCTTTCAACGTCGCCACTTCGGACGTCCGCTCTAAAAGGCGGCGCAGATCGCCGTCGGTGATAACGCCGACGAGCGTACCCGTCTCGTCGATTACGGCGGTCGAGCCGAGCCGCTTCGAAGTCATCTCGATGATCGTATCCTTCAGCGGCGTGTCGGTCGAGACGATCGGCACGTCCTCGCCCGTGATCATGATTTCCTTTATACGAAGAGAGAGCCGCTTGCCGAGCGAGCCGCCGGGATGCAGAAGCGCGAAGTCCTCGGGCGTGAAGCGACGCAACCGAAGTAGCGCGATCGAAAGCGCGTCTCCCATCGCCAGCATCGCCGTGGTGGAGGAGGTGGGCGCGAGGTTGAACGGACACGCCTCGCGTTCGACGCCAACGTCGAGCGTCACGTCAACGTCCCCGCCCATTCGCGAGTTCTTCTCGCCCACCATCGCCACGGTCGGCACGCCGAGTCGTTTGAACATCGTCAGCAGCGCGGCGATCTCGTCGGTGGCGCCGCTTTTCGAGAGGAGGAGCGCCGCGTCCTCCGAGCGCACCATGCCGAGATCGCCGTGGAGCGCGTCGGTCGGGTGGAGGTAGATCGACGCCGCGCCCGTCGAGTTGAGCGTCGCGACGATCTTTCGCGCGATCAGCCCGGACTTCCCGACGCCCGTCAGCACCACCCTGCCTTTACAGTTGAAAAGGATCTTCACCGCCCGCGCGAAGTTCTCGTCGATGCGCGGCGCAAGCGCCTCGAGCGCCTCGGTTTCCAATCGCACGGCCTCTTTGCCGTATTCGACGATCTCTTCGTCGGTCGCGGTAATCGTATCGGCCGCTTTCAGCGTCGGAAATTGTGAACTCATATGCGTCGCTCTCGTTCTTTCGTAATATCGTCGATCTTCCTCGCGTGTCGGAGGAGCGCCTCCAGCTCGTCGAGCGGCAGCTGGCTGCCCGCGTCGGATAAGGCGTTCGTCGGATCGGGGTGCGTCTCGAGGAAGAGGGCGTCCACCCCGACGGCGCATGCGGCGAAGGCGAGCGGCGCGATGTGGTCCCGCGTCCCGCCCGACGCGCCCCCCTTCGAGGGTATCTGCACCGCGTGGGTCGCGTCCATCACCGTCGGCTTGCCGAAGGCGCGCATCGTCGGGAGGGATCGGAAATCCACGACCAAGTTGTGGTAGCCGAAACTCGCGCCACGCTCGGTTACGAGCACGCGCTCGTTGCCCGCGGCGCGGACCTTGTCAATCGCGTGCCGCATATCCTCCGGCGCCATGAACTGTCCCTTCTTCACGTTCACCGCCTTTCCCGTCTCGCCCGCGGCTTGGAGAAGTTCCGTCTGTCGCGAGAGAAACGCGGGTATCTGTAACACGTCCGCGACTTCGGCGGCGCGTTCCGCTTCCGCGGCGCCGTGCACGTCGGTGAGAATCGGAACGCCGAGTTCCGCCTTAACCGCCGCGAGAATCGCCAACGCCTCGTCGTCGCCGAGTCCCGCGAACGAGTCGGCGCTCGTCCGGTTGGCTTTTTTGTACGACGACTTATACACGAACGGTAGGTCGAGCTTCTCGGCGATCGCCTTGATCGCGCGCGCGGTCTCGAAGGCGAGCGACTCGCTCTCGACGACGCACGGTCCCGCGATCAACGCGATTGGCGCGCCTCCGCCAATCTCGACGGATCCGACGACGATTTTTTCGGTTTTCAAAACAGCTCCGGGTCGGATGTTCGGCGATTACGTCCGAAGTGAATGTAGGCGCCTTCCGCGGCGATTCTGCCGCGCGGCGTACGTTGGATGAAGCCGCGTTGGATGAGGTAGGGTTCGTACACCTCCTCGATGGTGCCCGCGTCTTCGTTGACGGCGACGGCGAGGTTGTTCAATCCGACGGGACCGCCTTGGAAGCGGTCGATGATCGTGAGGATGATCGCCTTGTCCATCTCGTCCAGCCCTTCTTCGTCCACCTCGAGCGCGTCGAGCGCGCGTTTGGCGGCTTCGACGTCGATCGCGTCCTTCTCCATATAGTCCGCGAAGTCTCGCGTCCGTTTGAGCAGTCGGTTGGCGATACGCGGCGTTCCGCGGGAGCGTTTGGCGATTTCCATCGCGGCGTCGTCGTGGATCTCGACGTCGAGGATACTCGCCGAACGTTTGACGATGACGTCGATCAGCGCCGGCTCGTAATACTCGAGTCGGAAGGAAACGCCGAAGCGATCCCGCAGGGGCGCCGAGAGCATCCCCGCCCGCGTGGTGGCGCCGACGAGCGTGAAGGGCGGCAACGAGATCCGCACGGTGCGCGCGCTGGGTCCGCTGTCGATCATCAAGTCGATCTTGAAATCCTCCATCGCGGCGTAGAGAAACTCCTCGACGACGGGGCCGAGGCGGTGAATCTCGTCGATGAAGAGCGCCGAACGTTCCTGTAGATTAGTGAGGACGCCGGCGAGGTCGCCCGGCTTCTCGAGCGCGGGTCCCGATGTCGCCTTGAGCGGCGCGCCGAGTTCGTTGGCGACGATGTTGGCGAGCGTCGTTTTGCCTAATCCGGGCGGACCGGAGAGGAGGACGTGATCGAGCGCCTCGCCGCGCTTCCGCGCCGCGCCGATGAAAACTTTTAGATTGTCGGCGACTTTCCGTTGCCCGACGAAGTCGTCGAACCGCGCGGGCCGGAGCGTACGCTCTAACGCGTCGTCGTTTCGTTCCGCGAGCGGACTTGTCGCCGCCGATTTCCGTTCGTTCATGTCTCGCGCGCCCGTCAGGAGACGAGCGACTTGTTCCTAATCTTGAGCCAATGTATGCCGTAAGCGAGCAACGACATCGCCGCGATCATCGCCGCCGCCGCGCCGACCGTCTCCCACGCCCCGAGCGTCCGCCCGACGCGATGCACCAACCCCATATTCCACGGGCTTCCGTAGAGGATAATTAAATGGACGACGTAGATCAATAGCGTGTTCCGCCCGACGAGAATAATGATGCGCGGGATTTTATCGATCCGGAACGCGAGCACGACGAAGACGGCGTTGAAGATCAGCACGAACCCGATTCGTTGCGCGATCGTTTGAAGCGTTACGAACGTCCACTCGTCGGTCGCCTCCATCGGCGCGATTTGCGCGAAGATCCACGCCAACCCCACGAGCGCGCCGCCCGCCGCGAGCAACGAGAAGGCGAATCGTTTTCGTTTGAAGATGTCGGGTTTGCCGGAAAGGTAGCTCCCTAAAAACGCTCCCGCGAACATATAGAAGAGCCACGGGAAAAGGGGGAACTGTGAGCCGCCGCCCGAGTAGAGATAGTTCGCGAAGATCGGGTGGAGCCGTTCCGACCACGCCACGTGCTCGAAGCCGATGTGAAACGCTACCGAGCCGACCGCCGCCAATCCAAACACGACGAAATCGCCGCGCGGAATTTTTTCCGCCGCCCACGCCAAGAGGATGATGAACAGAACGCCGAAACCGATGCAGTGGAGAACGTCAACGGAGAAGAATATTTTCCAACGCAGATCGGAGACGTCGGAGAAGTCGAGGAACGTCCACGTGGGCCAACGGAGAAGGTAGCCGATGAGGATGAGAAGTCCGAACCGCTTAAGTCCGCGTTTGACGCGGGGATTCTCCGAGAAGGGTCTGCCGTTGATGCGGAAGAGATAGGCGAAGACGGTGCCCGCGGTGAACATAAAAACGGGCGCGGTGAACCCTCGCATAAAACGCCAGACGGCGTACGCCGCGAAGTCGGTCGAGCGCGCCGCCTCGTCCAGCAGGGTGTGGACGGTGTGCCCCTGCACCATCATCAGCACGGCGAAGGCGCGGATTAGATCGAGAAAAATGATGCGACTTTTCGTCGAGCTTTGCTTAGCCAAGCCCATAGACGACGCTCGTCTCCTTGCTCGCGGTGTTAGTCGCCGACTTCGACGACGAGTTCAATTTCCACGGGCGCGTTTTTCGGCAACGCTGCGACGCCGACGGCGGCTCGAGCGTGGGCGCCCTGCTCGCCGAACGCCTCGCCGATCAACTCGGAAGCGCCGTTGGCGACCGCGGGATGATTATAATAGTCGGGGGCGGAGGCGACGTACGCGTTTACTTTCACGACGCGTCGGATTTTTTCCAGATCGCCGAGGAGCGCCTTGAGGGCGCCGAGAGCGTTGAGGACCGCGACCCGCGCGGCTTCGACGGCTTTTTCCTCGCCGACGTCCGCGCCGACTTTCCCCGTCGCTATTAGTTCGCCGTCGCGGATCGGCAATTGACCCGCCGTAAACGCCAACGATCCGCTCCGCGTCGCCGGCACATACGCCGCCAACGGCGCCGGCGCTTCGGGAACGGCGTAGCCCATTTCCCGCAATCGTTCTTCTATCAT
>WJMR01000370.1 GCA_014727845.1 Ignavibacteriales bacterium | reverse complement strand
GTTGTGTCGGAACTCGTCGCTTCGGCGGTCGTCGCTTCGGCGGCGTTCGGGTCGGATTCGGTTTGTGCGGCGGCTTGCTCCGCGAACGAACACAGCGCCGCCAGCGCGAGAATAAGCAGTAATCTCATGTCCGTATCTTTCGTTTTAACGGGAATTTAAGCGTGATTTGGGACCCACTTTGCTCGAAGGATTCAATAGTGAACGATCCTTCGTGTTTGCGCATTAAGTTCTCGATGATCTTCATCGTCATTCTCGAGGAGCGGCTCGCCGTCGGGGCGGTCTTCTCCGATTCGCCGACGTCCGAGGTGCTGACGACGTTCAGGAAAATCGTTTCTTCCTTGTAGCGCGTCCGGATGAGGATGCCGACCTCGTTCTTCATCATACTCTTAATCAAGCCGAGGACGTTCGCCAAAATCTGGTGAATATAGTTCGGGTGGCTTAGAATCGAGGGAATATCCTTCTCGAAATCCAACACACACTCGAGTTTTAAGCTTTCGAGGGAGGATTTCACAAGATTATAGTAATCCTCGATAACCTCGTTTAGCTCGATCGGCTGAATCTTGACGTTCTTCCGATTCAAGCTCGAGAACTTCACGAGCCGGCTAATCGCGGCGTTTATCTTGTTGATTTGCGTCTTAATCCGCTTTACGTCCTGCGCCGTATCCTCGGCGTGGAGCAAATCCACTTGGCTCATAATCACCTGAAGCGGCGAGGCGATATCCTCGACGATCCCCTCGGTCAATTCGCCGATGGCGGCGAGCCGAAAGTCGTTCGAGAGTTTAGCTTGATATGTTTGCAATTCTTCGTACATCTCGTTCAGCTTTTGTTTAAGCAAAAACCGTTCCGATTTTACGACAAAGATGCGCATCAATGCTTCGAGGAATTGCTTCTCCCCCTCGCCGATCGTTCGCTCGTCCGAAGCGGTCTCGACGAACATCACGCCCTTACGCTTTTCATCCTCGACGAGGGGGGCGACGAGGAGGTTGGTTTTCCGACGTTCGTCGCCGTGGGGTCCGAAGAGGGGGACGACGACGGTGCGGGGCTTCTTGAAGAGGGGCTCGAGGACGCCCTCCTTGTAGTAGGTTTGCGCCGTTTCAACGAGATGCGCGGGCGGCTCCTTTTGGACGGAGGCGACGAGGTCCTCGTTTTCGTCGAAGTAGAGGAGCGTCGCGTGTTTGAAGGGAACGACGCGCTTGATGGCGGTCAGGTAGAGTTGGAAGAGTTCGTCGGCGTCGGCGGCGCGCTCGGTTTCTTTTTCAAAGGCGAGGAAGGTTTGGAAGAAGTAGGAGTATTTCTCGACAAGGTTGCCCTCTTTGCCGCTCTCGGTTCGCTCGGATTGTTGCCGGGCGATAGATTCGAGCGCGACTTCCTTCGCCGCTTCATGAAACGGCGTGTAGTCGGCGTCCTTGTCCTTGATTACCTTCATTGATAATAGTCGTCATATCGGCGTCAAAACCGTTTTACGCGGCGTCGGCTCCGAGCGCGAGGTCGCGGTAGCTTCGTGTGAGATCGTGTAAATATCGTTCGCCGCCGAGCCGGAGCGTGTCCACGATGCTCGCGTCGAGATCGAGATCGCGTTCGAGCGCGTAGCCCGTTTCGCCGACGGATCGAGCGACGACCGTCGCCATATGGACGATGGCGGTTAGCTCGGGATCCGTCGTCGCGTCGCCGGGACGGTCGCGCAAGAGCGTCGTTTCGACGAGCGAGCTCGGCAGATTCCATAGATTCAACAAGAACGCGGCGATTTCGGCGGACGTGGCGCCTAATCGGTCGCGCTCGGCGCGCTCGGGCGCGTCCCCGCTTTCAAGCGCCTCGACGCCCGCCTCGGGGAAGACGCCGGCGACGAGAAGCGCGCCGACATCCGCCAACAAGCCCGCGGCGTACGCCTCGCCCGAGCGTCGTCTGCCGAGATCCTCGGCGATGCGGCGCGAGAGTAGCGCGGTGAGCACGGAGGAGCGGCGGAAGCGGACGACGTCCACCAAGCGTTCTTCGACGGGTAAGAACGGCGCGGCAAGCGAGATCGCCGAAGCGATCCGCTCGAGCTCGTCGGCGCCGAGGAGCGCGGCGGCATGACTCGCGGTCGCCGCCTCGCGCGGCGCGCCACGATCGGGACGATTAGCCGCCCACAAGATTTTCGCCAACAGCGCGGGATCGCTCGACGTCGCCGCCGTAACGGCTTCCGCGTCGAGCGCCGGACGACGACGCTCGCGATCGAGCGCTTCGATCGTCGAAGGAGCGTAGGGGAGGTCCCCAATTCGGAGAAGCGCGGCGATCGTTTGCTCCCTCGACGCCGCGCGGAAACGGAAACTATTCGTCATCGGTGGCGGCTTCGATATGCTTTTTTAATTCTTTAACGATTCGCGAGTGAATTTGCGAAATCCGGGAGACCGTGATCTTCAGGATTTCCGAGATTTCCTTGTAGCTCAAATTCTCGTAGTAGTAGAGCGTAACGATCAGGCGGTCGCGTTCCGGCAATTTCTTGATCGCCTCCAAGAGGATTTCCTTCTCCTCGTTCTTGTCGGCGACGTCCGCCGGGCTCTCCACATCCGCCGGGAGCGTCTCATAGAGCTGGTAGCCGTCTTCGCCGTCGAAGGTCCGGTTCAACGAGACCGTCTGCGCTTGCCGATCCTCGTCGCCGATAAGTTTCGGCTTGGATTGTAGCTTCCGCAGCTCGTCGATGATTTTCCCTCGGATGCGCTGGATGGCGTAGGTCTCGAACTTCGTCCCGTAATCCGGATCGAAGCGATCGACCGCCTCGCTCAAACCCTCGACGCCGAACTGGAAGAAATCCCGCTCGTCAACGACGGTCAAGCCGCCAAACTTGGTCCGCTGAATGACGTAGTGCACCAAGTTGGCGTACTGCATCATTATTTCCTTCTTGAGCGCCTCGGTGGGTTCCACCTTATACTGCGCCCAGAGGATTTCATTCTTTTCTCTCATCGCCCGAAGACGCGCTTCTTTCTTGGTCGGGGTGCGACGTTTTTTCTCTTTCTTCCTCGAAACCGTTAAGGTCGAGGGAGAAATCGTCGTCGTCGAGTAGGGTTCCATCGGTCTCCTCGAATAAGTTGTTGTCTAATGAATCCATGTTCCCGCCGGATTTCCCGCCCGAAAAGAGCCCGGCGCCGGAATCCGACTTCCGTCCCGACGTTCCGAATCGCTTGAACGTCTTAACGAAAACCAATGCGAGAACGCTCAGCGTGATCGTTATGATCACGAACACTAACATAGAGCGCAGTACCACTTGCGGCATCGTTAAGTCCTTCTGTCCGAAATAGATAATCGAAATGCAGAAGACTAAAATGCCGAAGTGAATAATGATCCTATGAATGTTTTTTCCGAGCTTCATACTTATCCGATTTATACCAATGATTATGCCAGTTTTTTAACCCCGTTAATTATTGATAGATAGCGCGTTTCCCTAAAGATTACTGTTAGAATGTTTGTCCATAGTGGCTAATATTATCCATTTGATTCAAATCAAACTCTTTGCTTGATACTAAATTGCATCTTTAGCGCCAAAAAATCGAGCGCGGGTCCACCCATCCGCATGATAGCGCTTTTTGAAGCAATATGTTGTGCGCAAACGCGCATCGTCTTCCGAAACGAGTTGACCGGACGTCCGGAAATTTTCGTATTATCCGAAAACTAACTATATAATAGTATGAAAATCATAGAATCATTTGTTCTTGCCCTCCTCCTCGCGGCTTCGGCGTCCGCGCAGGAGGGAACGCCCTCGCCGACGGGGGAGTATAGGCTGAGCGTCGAACGTCTCGCCGGCGACGGGCGGGAGGCGTTGGTCGTCTATCGCGGCGAGGAGCGCGCCGCAGTTCTTCGATCCGCCGACTACGACGCCGCCGCGCTCGCGCCGCTCCGTTGGTTGGACGCCGACTCGTTCCTCTTTGTCGTCGGAGAAAACGACGAACGGACGCTCCACTACCGCGATCTCGGTACGGGGTCCGAGTTTCCCGTCGATCCCGCCGCATGGAATCTCGTCGAAGGCGCGGTCGTCGAGGAGGGCGAGACGTTCATCCCCACGACGCGCGAAGGCGCGATCGTCGATTATCGCGTCGCCGAACGCAAGACCGATCCCGTCTTTGAGCGGATCGAGGGAGAGTGGACGAGACTATTCCACGACGGCGCTCGCTTTTACCACCTGAAACCCGACGATCCCGACGCCGGCACGATGACCGTTCGCCGCGTCGAGGGAGATCCGATAATCGTCGTCGAAGGGAGCGAGCGGGGCGAGAAGTTTCGCTTCGAGATCGAGAAGGCGCGCCTCGAAAAGGGCGCCGTCGCGCTCGAGTTCGTGGACGAATTCGGAAATGAACGCAGCGCGCGCGTCGTCATCGACGACGAGGAACCGCCTAAGCTCTATTGGTATTTCGTGGACGAACACGGCGTCGAATACAACGGGCGCGTTTACGTCCGATCGAAACACGCGGATCGCTTTCCCGACGTCGATAAGTAGTAGTGGACGGGGAGCGGATAGGAGGAAAGAAGAGGAGGCGATATGAAGATAATAGCTATCGCGTTCGTGGTTATCGCGCTCGCGGCTTCGGCGTCCGCGCAGGAGGCGCCGCCAACCGAGGCGCTACTCGGCGAATGGGAGCGACTCTATCTCGACGACGAGGGGAACTACCGCCGCTTCTTCCCCGTGATGTTCGCCCCCGAGACGCTCCGCTT
>WJMR01000369.1 GCA_014727845.1 Ignavibacteriales bacterium | reverse complement strand
GGGGTAAGATTTATAAACAACGCACGCCTACCCTTCTTACCCCCTTCCGGCGGGATCGCCGCCACGCTCTTCAAGCGCCGCCTCTATCTTCTTACACACCGCCTCAAAGGAATGAAGAACTTCGGTGTTGGTAAATCGTAGCTCGCGTAAGCCGTACCCTTCAAGCGTCGCCGTTCGTTCGGCGTCGTAGTTCTTACCGTCTTCGGTGTAGTGACCTCCGCCGTCAATCTCTATGATAAGCATCGCTTTCGGACAGAAAAAATCTACTATGTAATGATCGATAGGTTTTTGTTTAAGAAACTTTGCCGGGTGTGGCTGAAGGTATTCTCGCCACAATTTAACCTCTGTTTTTGTCATATTGCGACGAAGGTCTCTTGCTTTGGCGATGTTGTTCGGATTGTAAGGAAGAAAATACTTTCCCTGAACAAGCCCTTCTTTCATAACAACGATTTATTCATGATGGATTTCCATAATACATTCGCTTCTTACCTCGGCAAATCCCCCCCAAAAAGCCGAGAGCGTAGCGATCGACTCCGGGCGTCCCGATAGAAAGAATCGGGATTCCCTCGCTACGCACGGTCAGTTCAGCGAGCGAAGCGAGCGGGGGTTCCCGCCGAAAGCGGGGAAACGTTGCGGCGAGCGGCGCGCCTTTACTCGGCAAATCCCCCCGGAGTCGCTCGCTTCGCTCCCGCCTCCGACCCCCTTTATAAGGGGGTAAGATTTAGAAACAAGGCACGCCTACCCTTCTTACCCCCTTATGAAGGGGGTCGCCGACCGAAGGGAGGCGGGGGGATTTGCCGTAGCAAGCGGGACGTCTCCGGCCAATAAATCCTCCCCCCTCAATAGAACTTCACCGTAACGCTCGCTTTGCCTTTGGCGCCGCGGTCGTCCATACAGACGATCTTCAACTTCTCTCGTTTCGGCTCGTAGAAGAGCGCCTCTCCCGGAGGCGCCGAGCCGACATACGCCCCGTTTACGTACCAGTGGTGCTTCGAGGCGCGCGGATCCGACGCAGCTCGTAACGCGATCGTCTGTCCGGCGCCGCGCTCCAGCAGATACTCGAAATCCGGCGAGGGGGAAACTATGCGCGGTCCCTCGCCTCCGCCACGCGCCGAGCAACGCGGATTGTGCGGCGGCGGCTTCGGGTAAGGTCGTCCGCTTCGCTCGTACCACATCGTCAACTCGGGATCGAGCATAGGGTAACGCTTCCGCTTCCATCCGACATCGGGCAGGCAAGCGGCGCAGTAGCTTAGGCGTTCGTCCTCGCTCACGAATATCTCGCGGTGCGCGTCGCACCGCTTGGCGACCGACCGCCCCTTGAGATAGTAATCCTCTATCGTCCGCTCGCAATGCGGGCCGGCGGGCAAACCCGTCGTCTCGCACACGTGGCGCTCCCCGACCGACGGGGGTTTCGGGAACCATCCCTTCCCCTCGTCGATCGCGTTGAAGAGATCGAACAAGAGGGGCGCGGCGGCGTCGATGCCGGAAAGGAAGGGGGAGCCCTTGGCGTCGAAATTCCCCACCCACACGCCGACCGTATAGCGCGGATTGAACCCGACCGCCCACGCGTCTCGCCTGCCGAAGGAGGTGCCCGTCTTATAGGAGACGACGGGGAGCCGCGTTGATTCGAGAAGCTCGGCGGGGAAGTCGGGGCGTTGCGCGCCGGAGAGAATCGAGGCGATCAGATAGGCGGCGCCGGGGGAGAAGAGCGCCGTCTCGGGCTCGTCGGGGTCGTCTTTTCGGAAGCGGAGGGGCGCCGCTTTGCCGCCGCGCGCGAACGCCGAGAAGAGGCGGGTCGTTTCGTCGAGCCGCGCGCCCACGCCGCCGACGACGGCGGAGAGACCGAAGGCATGCCGGCGAGCGAGAACGTCCTCGAAGCGGGCGCGTTCGAGGAGATCGAGAAAGGCGGAGACGCCGACGCGCTCCAAGACGCGAACGGCGGGTACGTTGAGCGAGTTGACCAGCGCCGCCGCCGCCGTTACGTCGCCGCTATAGTCGAGGTCGTAGTTCTCGGGTTCGTATCCGCCGATGTTCGTCGGGACGTCGAGGATTTTCATTTTCGGCGTGAGCCACCCTTGATCGAACGCGAGCGCGTAGGCGACGGGTTTCAGCGCGCTACCGGGCGACCGGAGCGCCATAGCGCCGTCCACCTCGCCCCCCGCGTCGTCGTCGTGGAAATCGGCGGAGCCGACATACGCGACGACCGCGGACGTCCGATTATCCATCACAACCGCCGCCGCGTTGGTAATCCCCTTGCCCCGCAAGCGCGCCGCGTGTCGGGCGACGAGCCGCTCGGCTTTTGATTGCGCGTCGAGATCGAGGAGGGTTTCTATCCGCTCCCCTTCGGCGGCGAGCGCCATCCTCCGAGAGAAGTGCGGCGCGCGGATATCG
>WJMR01000368.1 GCA_014727845.1 Ignavibacteriales bacterium | reverse complement strand
CTTGGTCGAGTTTGCGCGCGAGGAAGCCGTCGAGATAATCCGTTACGACGGCGACCACGCCGATAGCCACAAGCCACGAGCGCGCCGACGATCCGACCGACGTCCGCGCGCCAAGTTCGGCGGCGCCGGCCGGCGAGCGCGAGTGGATCGTCTCTTTCGAGGAGCCGCTTATCGAGGCGACCTACCGGGTCGTCGTCTCGGAGTGGGAGGATTTCTACGGCTCGCCGATCGCTGAGGCGAGCGCCGAGTTCGCCTACGTTCCGCCCGTCGATCAAGAGGAGCTGTTCCTCGAAGCGTTCGAGGTTCTCGACCCGTATCGGATACGACTGACGTTCAATCTTCCGCTCGATTCGGCGACGGCCACCGATCCCGCCAGCTATGTGTTCAATCCGGCGAACGCCGCGCGGACCGCGACGCTCGACCCTTCCGACGCGCGAACCGCGACGCTCGACCTGAAGGGCGCGGGCAATCCCGTCGGTTCCGTCGGCAGGGCGTACCGTCTAAAAATCGTCGGCGTGCGGAGCTCCGACGCCTCGGGCGCCGTTCCAATCGTCGAGGGCGCCGGTTCGGTCGCCACGCTGGCGTCGGTTCGTGAATCGATCTCCGACGTGTTCGTCTATCCGAGTCCCGCCGTCCTTTCGCGGCACGACCGCGTCACCTTCGCGAACCTGCCGCGCTACGCCGAGATCGTCGTCTATACCGTTAGCGGAACGCGCGTGGCGACGGTTGAGGAATACGACGGGGACGGCGGAACGACGTGGGACCTCCGGGACGAACAGGGGCGACTCGTTCCCGGCGGCGTCTATTGGTACCGTGCCGCGCGGCTCGACGCGAACGGCGAAGAACAAGAAACGAAACTCGGAAAATTTGCGGTGATTCGATGATAAAGGCGAAAGAGTTCTTCTATCCCGCCAACCTCCTGAGCTTCTTAAGGTTGGCGCTCGCGGTTCCCGTTTGGATACTGCTCGATTCGTTCGACGACCCGACGGCGCGCTCGTGGCTTGTGGCTATCGGCGTGGTCGCCGTCGTAACGGATTATCTCGACGGCTTCCTCGCGCGCAAACTCGACCAAGTAACCGAGGCGGGGAAAATCGCCGACCCGTTAGCCGATAAAGCGCTCGTCGTTATCGTCTTCATCAAGATGTGGCTCATCGGCGAGGTGGACGATCTGATCTTTTGGCTCGCCGTCGGTCGAGACGCGTTGATCCTTCTCGGCGGACTTTTCTTGGCGCGGAAGATCGGGAAGATCACGCCCTCGGATTATTGGGGCAAGGTCGCCGTCACGATTGTGAGCGCCTACCTAATGCTCCTGTTTCTGAAAACGCCGAAGGACGCCGCCGTGCTTCTCATAATGTATTGGCTCTCAGTCGTCGCCTTGGTCGCGTCGTTCGCGCACTATGTGTGGCGGGGTATCCAAATATGGGAAAAAGGCGATTATGAATCCGTTTAAGAACGTCAACTTCGAGAAGCTGAAACGCGGATTGACGAAGTCCCGCAAGCGTTTGGCGGCGGGCGTCGCCGAGGCGCTCACGGGCAAGGCGACGATCGACGAAGAGACGATGGAGGAGCTCGAGGAGGCGCTAATCTCGGCGGATATCGGTTTCGACGTAGTGGAGCGGACGCTGGAGAATACGCGGTCGCGGTTGGCGAATCAAGCCGACCGAGGCGAGGGCGCGGCGCTGAAGGCGGTGCGAAAGGAACTCGCCGCGCAACTCGAGCGAGCCGGCGCGACCGCCGACTACGAACCCGCGCTCGCATCCCACAAGCCGTTCGTGATCCTCGTCGTCGGCGTCAACGGCGCGGGCAAAACGACGACCGTCGGCAAATTGGCGCGGAACTTCAAGCGCGCGGGCAAATCGGTTATCGTCGGCGCGGCGGACACCTATCGCGCGGCGGCGAACGAGCAGCTGGAAGTTTGGGCGGAACGCGCCGAGGTGGACGTCCTCGGCATGGCGCCCGGCAGCGATCCTTCGGCGGTGGCGTATCGGACGGTCGAGACGGCGAAACGAGAGGGGATCGACGTCGCGATCGTCGATACGGCGGGACGGCTCCACACGAAAGCGAATCTCATGAGCGAGCTCGGCAAGATCGGACGCGCCGTCGCCAAGCTCGAACCGACGGCGCCGCACGAAACGTTCCTCGTGGTGGACGGGGGCGCCGGGCAGAACGCCGTCCAACAAGCCGAGCGTTTTTCAGAAGCGACGCCGCTGACGGGATTGATCGTCGCCAAACTCGACGGCACCGCCAAAGGGGGCGCGCTCTTTCGGATATGCGACGCGCTCGATATTCCCGTCCGTTACGTCGGCGTGGGGGAGGGGATCGAGGACCTACAGAATTTCGACCCGCGGCTCTTCGTCGAGGCGCTCTTCAACGAGTGAGACGACGACGCGACGCTTGACAATCCGACCGGAACGCCGTACTCTATCCGAGTACGAGCGATGCGACGACATACGGCCGACGACGAGCAAGGAGACGACGATATGCTAAAGCGACCAAACCACCGAAAGTTCGACTACCAACCGAGACACTACAACCCGCTCCATGACGAGGAGGAGCGCCGTAAGCGACGACTCGGCTTCACGACGAATCGAAAGCATCGCGCCAATCGGCGGAGCATGCTAATACCCGCCGTCGTCCTCTTCATCATCCTCGCCATCTACCTCAAGCTCGTCGGAGTTTGGTAGCCCTCTCTCGTCTCGCAATCTACGTCCCTCCTATCAAAGCGGCAAGATAAGCGACGTATGAAGAGAGCGCCGATAGGGGAGAGTCCCCTCTTTTCGCTCTCGGGTATCCGGCACTCGCCTCTCGCGCCACTCGCGAGCGCCGCCGCTCGCCGTCCATCCGCCATTCGCGAGCGCCCCTCCCTCGGAGGAGCGCCGAGGTATTCAATTATAGAAAGCCGCTCTTCCTACACCGCCGGCTTTTTCGCGAAGAGGCGCTCGCCGACGAGCCACGAGAAATACGCCAACGCGGCGACGAACGTGCCGAAGACGCCCGGTTGCACTTCGTCCGCGTAGGGCGTGCCGAACATAAAGGCGAGTGTGGCGGCGATGGCGACGATCGAGACGACAAAGACGGCGTTGTTAAGACCGCGAGATCGCGTCTTCGTGAGCGCGCCCGCCAACACGGGAACGATGATCGCCGGCGCCCATAGGTTGTACGTAAGCAGGAGCAGGTCGATGATGTTCGGCACCGCCAACGCCATCGTTACGCCGAACGCGCCGAGCGCGAGCGAGCTGTATCTCGCCAAACGCAAGCCGCGCTTCGGATCCGACGACGGGGCGTCTTTGGTGATGTATTGCTCGTAAAGGTCTTTGACGAATATCGCCGTGGCGGAGTTGAGGATAGAATCCGCCGAGGACATCACCGCGCTCATAAGCGCCGCTATGATGAGTCCGCCGACGTAGGGGTTGTGCAGATGCACGATCGTACTCGGCAGCGCCTGCTCGGGATCGATGTTGGGGAAGTGAATCCGCGCGTACGTCGCAATGAGGAACAGAAGAATCGGGAAGACGACGGTGAGGAAAACACCCGCGCGGACGATGCCCCGTTTCGTTTCCTTCACGCTCTTCCCGACGACGAACCGCGTCGCGTAGCCGGGGGCGAACGTCTCTCCGAGGAGGAAGGCAAAGAAGGTGGTGACGAGGAACAGCGCCCCCTTGCCGCCGTCGATCGCGAAGAAATCCTCGGGCATCTTCGCCATAAGATTGGGTTCGTTCATCACGTCGGGCGCGCAGAGAATCATCGTGAAGAGAAATCCGAAAAAGAGGATGACGAATTGAAAAACGTCCGTGTGGATAACCGCCATCAATCCGCCCGCCGTGCTATAGAGGATGACCATACCGCCGCCAATAAGCACCGCCCAGAGATAGGGGAGCTCGGGGATCATCGTCGTGATGATTTTCCCGAACGCCACGAGCTGCGCGCCTAAAACGCCGATGGAAAAAATCAACGATAAAAGGAAGGCGACGAAGCGGTTCTTATCGTCGAAGCGATAGCCAAAGTAGCCCGCCACCGTGTACACGCGCGCCTCGCGGAACCGCGGCGCCACGAACAGCCCCGAGAAAATGAACTGCATATACAAGCCCAGCGAAACGACTACCATCAGCAAACCCCACTCGTAGGTTTTCCCGATGGCGCCCGTCGAGGCGCCCCCGCCGATTACCGTGGCGCTCATCGTCGCGAAGAGGAAGAACCAGCCGATGTTCCTGCCCGCGAGAAGGAAGTCCTCTTGGTTGTCGATATCCTTACTGTGGCGGATTCCCTTAGTAAGAATAAAAACGAAGTAGGCGGCGATAATTATATATTGTATAAGCTGATCGTTCGTCATAGTTCGAGCGGCGCGCTACTGTTCGCTCGTCGTTATTCAAGCGGCGCGCTATTTGGTTTTTCCGTTGTATATGATCCGTTTGTTGATGTAGCGGGAGTGCATCAGGTGGGCGATCGCCATATAATTGCAGTCGAATTTGATCGCGTCCCCGACGTGGTAGTCGCTCTCTTTGCCCACGTCGTACACGGTCATATCGGACGTGCTCCCGACGAAGGCGACGTTGGAATCCTTCGGCGTGAGTCCGGCGGCGTCGGAATCCATCTGGCCGAAATCCAGCAGGCAACGGTAGGATTTATCCGCCGCGCCTTCGAGCGGCTTTACCTCGTCGGCGAGATTGCCGATGCCCGCGTCGCTAATCTCTCCGTCCGGCACCGTCTCCTTCTTCTCGATCTCGACGATCTCGCTCTTAAACTCGAACGCCGTCGTCGAGAGCTTGCCGTATCGTTTTCGATCGTCGAGCGTGACGCCGAGGAACGCCGTTTCGCCGATCCGCAAGTGGTTGACGCCTTTCGGTAGTTTCTTACGGCGGAGGAGAGGCATCGTAATCGAGCTGCCGCCCGAGACGATCTCGAGCTTCTTCCCGAACTTCGTCTCCAGCAGTTGCGCGTAAAGCGCGAGTTGGATCATCTTATCGTAGGTCGGCTCGATGCCGTAGAGGCAGCCGAGGTTCGTTCCCAGACCGATAATATCGATATTCTCCAGCCGGAACGCCTCCTCGTAGAACGAGAAGATCTTCTCGCGGATAACGCCCTCGCGTAGCTCGCCCAACTCGATCATCACGATGACGCGATGCACGACGCCGAGCTTCCGCGCCTCCTCGTCCAGCGTTTTTATGGTGCTGAGGGAGGAGTTCAGCGAGATGTCTGCGTATTTGACGATGCTCCCCGCAATCTTCTGCACGGGCGGTTTGATGTACATCGTTACGACGTCGGGATTGATCGACTTCATCGTGCGGAGATTGGAGAGCCGAGAATCCCCGACCGAATGCACCCGCTTGATGGCGTCGGATTGCAGGAGCTTCTCCAGCGCGCCTCGGTGACCGTTAAGGATCTTAACGATCAACGACCACTCGACGTCCTGCTTGTCGAAGGAATCCGACAACTTATTGATGTTGCCGATGAGTTTATCGACGTTAATCGAAAGTTCAGCCATCTTTTTTCCAACGCATTTCAGCGTATTTGGATTCGAACCCGACGCGCTCGTAGAGGCGTTTGGCGGGGTTTTCGTATTCGACGTGCAGCTTCACGTCGCCGTCGCACATCGCGAGGGATTTCTCGACGATTTGCCGACCGATGCCCTTATTGCGGAAGCTCGCGTCCACGGCGACGTACACAAGGATGAACTCGGGGATGTAGCCGCTCATTCCCGTGTCGTTCATGATCAGTTCGCCGGCGAGTTTCCCGTCGTAGAAACCGGCGAGAAGGAAACCGCCCTTGCCCGACTCGTCGGAGAAGGCGTAGTCGATACACTTATTGATCGACTCCTTATCGTCGCCGAAGCGGTCGAGGTGGGTGTGGAGGAAATCGACGAACTGTTCGCGCGTTAAGCCCTCCGGGAACTCGTTTTCGTTATGGATTTCTTTGATTTCGAGCATAGTAATCCCTTTCGCTTTTCCGTTCGGTATGAGCTAATTAAATAGATGACAGTCAGTTAGATAGTGGAAGCAAATTTGAGGCGATTGCCGTTCAAGCAATCTATCGTCAAAGATACGGATAATTTAACGGCTATGCAAAAAGGAGAGGGGGGGATCCTTTCTTCAAACGGTTGCGACGCCTCTCTTAATCTTACTTCCCTCAATGAGGGGGAATCTTCCCAACCCGATATTGACTTTCCTCTTCCAATTTCGTAAACTACCATACAAATGTATGGCGCATACGTATGTATGGCGGCTTTGCTTTTTCGCCTCCACGATTACGAGGTAAACACTTTATGCCAAAGGAATTAACCGAAACGCAGCGGAAGATTTTCGAGTTCATTCTCGAACGCCGACGAGGCGCGGGTATGCCGCCGACGCTCGAGGAAATCGCCGAGGCGTTCGGCTATCGGAATCGCTCGACCGTCCGAGGGCACCTGAAGGCGATCGAGAAGAAGGGCTATATCAACATCGAGCCGAACGTGCCGCGCGGCGTCACCCTCGCCGAGGAAGGTCTCTTCGAGACGCGACCCGCGCTCGGCGAGGCGGCGGCGGGCGCTCCGTTGACGCTCTATCCCGACGCGGTGGACGTCGTCGAGTTGCCGAAGATAGCCCACACGCCGAAGGATTCCTTCCTCCTGAACATCAAAGGGGACAGCTTGAAGGACGCCTACGTCTTCGACGGCGACGTGGCGATCGTTCACCCGAACGCCGAGCCGCTCGACGGACACATCGTCGTCGCCGTGCTCGACGACGGCGCCGTGATCAAACGATTCTATCGGTTCGAGGACCGGATCGAACTCCGCTCGGAAAACCCCGACTACGAGACGATCGTCCTCGACCGCGACTACGAACATTTCGAAATTGTCGGCGTCGTCGTCGGGGTGTATCGACGGATGGAACGCCGAACGACGTGAAGGAGCGCGATATGACGAAGATGAGAATCGGCGCCGCGGGATGGTCCTACGAGGATTGGGTCGGCGCGTTTTATCCGAAACGGGAGTCGAAGTCGTTTGATTGGCTTTCGTATTATTCGCAATACCTCGATACGGCGGAGGTGAACGCGAGCTACTACGCCTACCTCTCGCCGAAGGTCGCCGAAGGATGGTTGCGAAAGACCGAGGGGATCGACGAGTTCCGCTTCACGGCGAAGCTGCATCAAGATTTCACCCACCGGCGGCGCTACGGTCGCGAGGAGATCGAGAAGACCCGCGCCGTCTTCGACGTCCTCCGCGACGGCGGAAAGTTCGGGGGCGCGCTGGCGCAGTTTCCGTATTCCTTCGCGTTCGACGAGGCGGCGAGCGCCCACGTCCGTCGGCTCGCGGAGGATTTCGAGAATATCCCCCTCTTCGTCGAGCCGCGACACGCCTCCTGGCGACGCGACGAGGCGCGGGAGCTTGTGCGCGGATTGGGCGCGCCGCCGTGCGCCGCCGATCAGCCCGCCCTCGGCGAGGCGATTCCCTTCGCCCCCGAGGCGGTCGGGGGGAAGCTCTACGTCCGACTCCACGGAAGAAACCGAGCCGCGTGGGGGCGCTCCGTCGCCGATCTCGCCGCTCGGAGGCGCGGAGAGAAACCGACGAGCGACCGCGATCCGAACGAACGCTACGACTACCTCTACTCGCCCGGCGAGTTGGGGGAAATCGCCGAGGAAATCAAATCCGCCCTCGACGGCGTGAAAACGGCGTACGTGATTTTCAACAATCATCCGGGGGGCCAAGCCCTCGCCAACGCCTTCGAGATGATCGCGCTACTCGAAGACCGCGCCCGCGTCGATATGCCCGAAACGATCAAACACCGATTCGAGCGACTGCGGAAAATCGCTTAACAAAAACCACTTAACGGAAATCGCCTAAACAAGAACCGCGCAATGAGAACCGCCACAATTTTTCATCTGGATTTGGACGCCTTCTTCGTCTCCGTCGAGCGCCTGCTCGATCCCTCGCTCGAAGACAAGCCCGTGATCGTCGGGGGGAACCCGCTCGGCCGCGGCGTGGTGGCGGCGTGCTCCTACGAGGCGCGCGAGTTCGGACTCCACTCGGCGATGCCCATCCGAAAGGCGTATCGGCTCTGCCCGCACGGCGTGTATGTGCGCGGGCACGGCGAGGAATACGTCCGGTACTCCCGACTCGTGCGCGGCGTGATGGAGGAGTTCGCGCCCGTCGTCGAGCAAGCGTCGATCGACGAATTCTATATGGACTTTACGGGATGCGAGAAGATGTACGGCTCCTTTCTCGAACTGGCGACGCGTCTCCAACGCGAGGTGTGGCGTCGCTTCTCGTTGCCGTGCTCCGTCGGCGTGGCGGGCAACAAAACGGTTGCGAAAATCTGCTCGGATTTCAACAAGCCGCGCGGCGTAACCTACGCGCCGCCCGGAACCGAGCGCCTCTTCTTGGAACGCCTGCCGCTCGAGGATATGCCCGGCGTGGGGAAGAAATTTCTGCCGGAGCTCCGACGCCGCGGATTCTTCCGCGTCGGGGACGTGGCGCGGAGTTCCGTCGAATACTTCGCCGCCGCCTTCGGCAAAGCGGGCGTGGACTTGTGGGAGAAGGCGAACGGCGAGGGATCGACCGCGCTGACCGTCGAACGCGAGCGGAAGAGCGTCTCGAAGGAACACACCTTCGGCGAAGACGTCGCCGATCGGGAGACGCTCGAGGAAACGCTCTTCGGGGAGACGGCGAAGGTGTGCCGGAAGTTGCGCGATAAACGCCTCCGCGCCTCGGGCGTTACGCTGAAACTCCGCTACGCCGACTTCAAGACGATCACCCGCTCGACGAAAATACCCCCGACGGCCGACGACCGCGAGATATTCGAGACGGCGCGCGCGCTCCTCCGGAAGGCGTACGACCGCCGCGTGGCGATCCGCCTCATTGGGGTGGGAACGACGGGGTTGGCCCCCGACACGGGTCAGGCGGAACTTTTCGAGACCGAGCGGGAGCGACGGCGCCGACTCCTCGAAGCGATCGACGAGGTGCGCGGCAAATACGGCTTCGAGGCGATCGACCTCGGTAGATACGAATCGCGACGGGAGCGACGATGATTCCGCTGAACGTGAAATCCAACTACACGGCGCTCGCCGGCGTCCCGACCGTCGGCGAATTGGTCGAGCGAGCCAAACGCGAGGGCGCCCGCTCGGCGGCGCTCGCCGATCTCGACGGGATGCACGGACTTATCCAATTCTACAAAAAGGCGCGCGAGGCGGGCGTAAAACCCATACTCGGCGCCACGATCGACGAACCGAACGACCCGGGCACGGCGGTCACCTTCCTCGTCCGCAATCGGCGCGGCTACTCGGATTTGTGTCGGATTGTCACCTCGCGGAAACTCAAGGACGACTTCTCTCTCTTTAACTTAATGCGCGAGCCGACGCCCAACCTCGTCGCGCTCACCTCCTCGCGGGAGCTGCTCGAACGAACGCCCCCGCGACGGAACGTGTACGCCGAACTCGTCCCCACCCGCCGCCAACGCCGCGCGGCGCGGGAGTTGCATCAATTCGCCGTTCAACGAGGGATTCCGTTCGTCGCCTCCAACCCCGTCTATTTCTTGGAGAAGGAGGACTTCGAGTTGCACCGCGTCTTAACCGCCATTCGGACGCGGAACGTGGTTCCGAACGTGCCCGACGAAGACCTCGTCGATCCCGACTACCACCACCGCTCCTCGGAGCGCCTGGCGCGGATTTGGCGAAACCTACCCGAAGCGCGCCTCGCCGCCGAGCGAATCGAGCGGGAGGCGGCGGTCGATCTCGAGTTGGGGAAACTCAAGTTCCCCGCGTTCCCCTTGCCGGAAGGGGAGACGGCGTACTCGTATCTGTGGCGACTCGCCTACGACGGATTGGCGCGCCGCTACGAAAGCCCGCCGCGCGCCGTAAAAGATCGTCTCGAATACGAGCTGGAGGTGATCTGCGAAATGGGATACGCCGACTACTTCCTCGTCGTGTGGGACCTCGTCCGCGAGGCGAAACGACGAGGCATGCCGACCGTCGGGCGCGGCTCGGCGGCGAACTCCCTCGTCTCCTACTGCCTCGAATTCACCGACGTCGATCCGATTAAATACGACCTCTATTTCGAGCGCTTCCTCAATCGCGGACGCGCCACCCCGCCCGACGTCGATCTCGACTTCTCGTGGAAGGACCGAGACGACATCGTGAAATACGTCTTCGAGAAATACGGCTACGACCGCGTCGCGATGATCTCGACGACGATCACGTTTCGGGCGCGGTCGGCGTTTCGGGAAACGGCGAAAGCGTTCGGCGTCGCCGAGGAGGAGATCGCCGAGTATAGCAAATACATCCCGTGGACGAGCGCGCGGAACCTGCCCGATATCGCCTCGCTCTTTCCCGAAACCAAGTCCTTCAAATTCGACCGCGAGCCGTGGCGGACGATCGCGGCGACGGCGGCGCGATTGGCGGAATACCCCCGCCACCTGAGCGTGCATCCCGGGGGCGTCGTCGTCTCGCCAACGCCCATCGTCGATTACGTCGCCCTCGAATACGCGAAGAACAAAGGCGTCGGATTGATCGTCACCCAGCCGGATATGTACGCCGTCGAGGACCTCGGCCTTATCAAGATCGACCTACTCAGCCAACGCTCCCTCGGCGTCCTCCGCGACTCGCTCGACCAACTCGCCGAGGAGGAACGAGATAAACATTCAACGCCAAGACCCGAAAATATAAACGTCGTCCCACGATGAAACGAGAGGGAGTTATGGGCAAAGACTTGCATAGCGAACCATTCGACGAATCCACACAAACTAAGCTTGAGTTGTTCCGTAGATACATAAAGGAATGGCTACCCGTTTTCCTCGCCAAAGGAAACCCGGATTGGAACACAATCAATATTTTTGATTATTTCGCCGGACCCGGAAGGGACCCTGAGGGAACCGAGGGCACGCCTCTGATTTTGTTGGAGGAATTAAAGAAGTACCTCTATAAAATAAGCGAGAAGCGACTTAACGTTTTTGTTTACCTAAATGAGAAGGATAAAGGGAAATATGCTCAATTAAAGGAGGAGGTTGAGAAGGAGAAGCGTCCCGAATATCGAGTTAAGGTAGCGAACAAAGACTTTCAAGAAGCTCTTAACGATACGAAACCGCTATTCTCCGGAGCGGCAAATTTGGTTCTAATAGACCAATATGGCGTAAGCCAAGTGAAGAAAGAAGTGTTTGAAGAACTGGTTAATTATGCGCGCAAAGACACCGCTTTCGATATAATGTTCTTCATATCCTCTTCGCAGTTTCATCGGTTCCCCAACGATAAGAGTTTTTTGCAATTTTTAGATATGGGAAAGAAGGAAGGAGAAAAAACACCTTACGAACATATACACCGGGAAATAACCGAGCGCTATAGAGCGCTTGTTCCCAAGGATCGAGAGTTTTTCCTCGCGCCGTTCTCTATTAAAAAGGGATCAAATATCCGGGGGGTGATATTTGGAACAAAAAATTTGTTAGGTTTAGAAAAATTCTTGGGGGCTTGCTGGAAAATTGATCCAATTTACGGCGAAGCAAATTTTGACATTGACGGGGAAGGCATCAGTCCCGATCAACCTTCTTTGTTTGAGGAACACAACAAACCCAAAAAGCTTTCCGTGTTTGAAGGAAAGTTAAAAAACGACATCTTATCACAGAAATTAAAAAGTGATCGTGAGATTTATCGCTTCACACTTGAGAGCGGGGTTTTGCCAAAGCATGCAAACAAAGTAGTAAAGGAAATGAAGAGCCAAGGTAAAATCGAGAAACCCAAGGGATTCTCGATATCTAATAAAGCCAATGGCAAAGAATTGAAGGTTCTCTAATATGCGACGCACGAAAATCGAGTGGACGGAAACTACGTGGAACCCCGCGAGCGGTTGTCGGAAGATTTCGGCGGGTTGCTTGAACTGTTACGCCGCCACAATGGCAAAGCGCCTCCAAGCGATGGGCAATCCGAAATACGCGAGCGGATTTGACTACGCGGAGCATCCCGAGGAGTTGGCGAAGCCCTACGATTGGAAAGCGCCGCGCACGGTGTTCGTCAACTCGATGAGCGACTTATTTTTTGAGAAGGCGACGAAGCGGTTCATCAAGCGGGTATTCAAAACGATGAACGAGAACCCTCGCCACACGTTCCAAG
>WJMR01000367.1 GCA_014727845.1 Ignavibacteriales bacterium | reverse complement strand
GGGGAGCGGCTTGCGCTTCCCGGATAGCTTCGCGCCGTTCGGTTTCTCCGATTCCACGCGCTCGGCGGCGCGCGGCTCGGCGGCGCGCGGCTCGGCGGCGTTCGGTTCGGGCGTCGGTTCCGATTTCTTCTCGGCGGCGGCGTTATTAATTTTTGTTTGTCGCCTCTGTTCTTCGGCTTCGCGTTTCCGTCGCTCCTCGTTTTTCAACTCGGCGGCGGCGCGCCGTTCCTCCGCTTTGGCTTTCAGTTTCTCGGCGGAGGCGCCGAACGTCTCGCGAACGCGCGCGAAGACGGGTTCGAGCTTAATATCGAATTGGACGACGATCAGCGCGACGATCCCCGCCACGAGCAGCAACGCGCTTCCGAGCGAGCCGATAAGCATAACGAGCGCGGAACCGAAAAAGGCGCCGATATATCCCGAAAGCTCGTAGGCGTCTTTCAGAGCGAGGAACTCGGCGCGCAACACGCCGAAGAGCGTCGCCAAGGCGATCGCCATAAGGAGGATGAAATTCGAGAGATTGATCAACTCGCGGAAGTCGGACTTTCGGATGAGATATTTGCCCCACAACCCGAGGATGACGGGAAAGACGAGCGAAAAATAGCCGAGCGTCGAGTTGATCGAGAAGTCGGCGTAGTAGGCGCCGAACACGCCGAGCCAGTTGGCGGGAGAGTCGCCTTGCGCGGCGCGGTCGCCGAACTGTCGGAAGAGATCGGCGATCTCGTATTTCAGGAAGCCCTCGTCGGCGCGAGAGTAGCTCACGCCCGCGAGAAACAGCAGCGCGGCTACAAAGATCATAAAACCGCCGAGGATTCTCTTCTTCCGTTCGAGCGACATCCCGCCGGTTTTCGCCTTCGACGCGCCCCCATTCGCGCGCTTGGTGTTCGCCTTTTTTGTGTTCGCTTTTTTAGCCGCCATAATAGAATGCGCGTTACGCGCTCGCCGCCGCGGAATTCGGGTTGCGGATAACGGTGTTCAGGAAGACGGGCACGACGTCGGTTCGATCGACTTTGGCGCACCACGCCACGTCCTCCTCGAAGCCGTTCTCGATCAGTCGTTTGCCGTGTTCGGATTCGCGGAGCGTTTTCTCGACGTCCTCGCCCGTTCCGTTCGCCAACATCGTCGCGGCGCGGGCGGCGTCGGTCGTCTCGAGCGTCTCGTTCTTCCGACGTTTGGCGACGGCTTGGACGATCATACCCGCGCAGACCGCGTCCTCCAAGCTAAATCCGCCGCTCGACCCCGAGCAGAGGACTTCAAAATCCTTACCACGCTCGACGAGCTCGTCGGCGACGGCGCCGAGATTGGCGAACGACCCGATAAGCGTCCGATCCGAGAATTTCGTTTTCACGATCGCCTTCGAGCCGTTCGTGCTCAGAAAGATGATCGACTTTCCTTTGACGGCTTCCTCGACGTATTCGCGCGGCGAGTTGCCGATCTGGAAGCCGTCGATCTTTCGCATATTCTTCTCGCCCGCGCGTATCGTTCTGCCGCCGAAGAGCGTGGCGCCGGCTTTCATACCGAAGGCGATCGAATCGACGGGCACGATTTCCTTCGCGCCGTTGGCTATCGCGGCGATGATCGAGCTCGACGCGCGCAGGGCGTCCACCACGACGACGATCTTCTCCCGAAAGAAGAGTTCGTCGGCGAGCGACGGAGAAAAGATGACGTTCGCTTTCATAGTGGGGAAGAGTTCTCCGAAGCGATTATTTCTTCACGAACGGCAATTCGACGACGGTCGCGGGCGTCGGTTTTCCGCGCAGATCGATCTCGACGGTTGTTCCGACTTCGGCGAATTCCTTCTTCAGATACGCCAGCGCGACGCCATGGCCGAGCGTCGGGCTCATCGCGCCGCTCGTCACCTCGCCGATTATTTCGCCGTTCGCCGATACGCCGTAGCCCTTTCGCGGGATGGCGCGTCCCTCGGTTTTCAGCGCCGTCAACTTTCTCGTAACGCCCTCGGCTTTCACGTTCGCGAGCGCCGTCCGCCCCGTGAAATCCTCTTTCGCCTTAAGCTTCACGACCCATCCGAGCCCCGCCTCGTAGGGGTTGGTCGTCGCGTCGATGTCGTTCCCGTAGAGGCAATAGCCCATCTCGAGTCGGAGCGTGTCTCGCGCGCCCAACCCGACGGGCTTGATTCCGAACTCGGCGCCCGCCTCGAAGATCGCGTCCCAGAGCGCGCCCGCCGCGGCTTCGTCGCCCTTGAAGTAGATCTCGAATCCGAGCTCGCCCGTATAGCCCGTGCGGGAGAGGATAACCTCCACGCCCGCGAGCGTGGTTTGCGCGAACGAGTAGAACTCGAGGTCGATCGGGGCGCCCGTGAGTTTTTCGAGCGTCTTTTGGGAGTCGGGACCTTGCACCGCCAGGAGCGCGTACTCGTCGCTCAGATTGCTTAACTCGGCGCCGGCGAAGTCGTGACGACTCATCCATTGGAAATCTTTATCGATGTTCGCCGCGTTGACGACGATCATAAACTCGTCCTCGGCGAGCCGATAGACGAGCAGATCGTCAACGATACCGCCGTCTTCGTAGCACATCGCCGTGTAGAGGGCTTTGCCCGGAACGAGTTTCGCGGCGTTGTTGGTGATCACCTCCTGCACACAGTCGAGCGCGCGCTCGCCGCGCACAAAAAACTCGCCCATATGGCTTACGTCGAACACGCCGACCGACTCGCGCACCGTTTTGTGCTCGGCGAGGATCGACTCGTATTGGATCGGCATCGCGTAGCCGGCGAACTCGACCATCTTCGCGCCGGCCTCAGCATGCTTGGCAAATAGTTTCGTCTTCTTCGCTGATTGCAGGTTAATATCCATAGTCGCGCTCTTTCTTCTAACGTCCCTTACGTAAAACGGTGTTTCGACTTATCGGCAAAAGATAAGCTATTCGGGCGCCGCTTGCAACGCGCCGAAAAAAATTCGAGCGTCCGTAGAAAATCCGACGAAAGGTTTTGCTTCATTCGTGGAAATTCCGACGGAATGCCGACGAAAAGTTTCTCGTCGTCCGTAGAAATTCCGCCCCACATGCCGGGAGCGGTTAAATCGGCTTATCGCTCAAGTCCTCGTTGGTTTTCCGATCGATAAATCGGAACTGATCCATGCCGAGGGTGTTGTCCTCGACGATGTATATGCGCGAGAGATACTTCATCTGCAATCGGGTGAGCGTGGTGATGAAGCATCCTTCGCGGAGTTTCATCGCCACGGTCGGGTGACATCGTAAAATAATCGAGCGGACGCCGCCGGCTTGCCGATGCTTTTTGAGGAATCCCTCGATATCGTAGAGGATGTGCGAGCGCTTGGTAAGCGTGCCGGCGCCCAGGCAATAGGGGCACACTTCCTTAACCGCCTGCATAATGTTCTGGCGGATGCGCTGCCGAGTGATCTCGATCAATCCAAAGTCGCTCATCGGCAGAAGGGAGACTTTCGCGCGGTCGCGGCGGAACTCCTTCTTCAGCTCGTCGTACACCTTCTTGCGGTTGCGATCTTGTTCGAGGTCGATGAAATCCACGACGATCAGCCCGCCGATGTCGCGCAGTCGGAGCTGGCGGACGATCTCGCGCGCCGCTTCGAGGTCGGTCTTCAGCGAGTTCATCTCCTGCTCTTTGTTCGCGGCGTATTTGCCCGAGTTGACGTCGATGACCCACATCGCTTCGGTGTGCTCGATCATCAAATAGCCGCCGCTCTTCAGCGCCACCTTCCTGCCGAACAGCTCTTTAATCTTCTCCTCGATCTTGAACGCCTCGAAGATCGGAACTCTCGGTTTATAGTGCTCGACCTTCTCGGCGAGCTGGGGGTGGACGGTCTCGATATAGTCGCGCACTTCGCGATGAAGCTTGCGGGAGTCGATGAAGACCTTCGAGACGTCGGGCGTGAAGAGATCGCGGATAACGCTCGAGGTCGTCGAGACGTCTTGATGGATCAGCTTCGGCGGATCGTTGTTCTTCGCGTCCTCCTCGATCTTGTTCCACTTGGCGAGCAGGTTCTTCAAATCGTCCCGAACCGCCTCCTCGCTCTGCTTCCTCGCCACGGTGCGGATGATAAGTCCGCAATTCTTCGGCAGGATGCCCCGCGCGATGGCGCGTAGGCGCCGACGCTCGCGGTAATCGGAGATCTTCTTCGAGACGCCGACTTTATTATCCAACGGAAGCAGGACGCAAAACCTGCCGGGAATGGAAATGGAGGAGGAAACGCGGACGCCCTTGTTGGCGACGGGTTCTTTGGTGATTTGGATGAGGATGCGCTCCCCTTTTTGCAGCACGGGAACGCCGTTGATCATCTTCGGTTGACGCGAGGGACCCGCCTCGGCGACCTCGTCGTCGTCCTCGATCATCTGCTGAAAATCTTTAGTGCGCTCCCCGATGTCGCTGAAATGGAGGAACGCGTCGTGCTTCATCCCGATATCGATGAAGGCGGCGCGGATGCCGGGCAATACGCGGGCGACTCTGCCCAAATAGACGTCGCCGACCATCCTCCGATTCTCGGGAAACTCGACGAAGAAATCGACCAGCTTCCCGTCTTCGGAGATCGCCACACGGGTCTGGTCCGACAACGAATTGATGATAATTTCTTTTAACATGACATAATAAGTCCGTGAGGAACGCGCCGAAAAAGACGTGGAACGGCGCCGTCGCCCATAAGGGGGACTCGACGAACGATCCGCTGTACATAGTTCGTGCGTTCATGAATGTAAGGGCGCGCGGAGTTCGATCCGCCGCGCGAAAACTACGTTGCATACAACACGCCCTCGGGACGCGCCCGTCCCGAGGACGACGAAATCTAATTAGTTCCTACGCGGGGGGCGTCTTCCACCGCCGCCGCCTCCGCCTCGACGCGGACCCCGTCCGCCGCCGCCGCCGGAGGGACGCTCGTCCTTCATGCCCTCGGGGCGTTCGATGAGCGCCTTGCGACTTAACCCGTATTTACCGTTCTCGATCCGCAGGAGCTTGACGCGGACCTTGTCGCCAACCTTGAGATAATCTTCGACCTTCTCGACTCGCTTGTGGTCGATCTCGGAGATATGCAACAATCCGGTTTTCCCGGGCATAAACTCGACGATGGCGCCGAATTCGAGAAGCCGTTCGACTTCGCCTTCGTATTCCTCGCCCACTTCGGCCGAGGCGGTCATTAAACGGATGTGCTCGCGGCACGCCTCGGCGGCGTCGCCGTTCGGCGAGGCGACCGTAACTTTGCCGTCCTCTTCGATGGCGATCTCGACGCCGAAATCGCGCTGCATACCCTGCACCGTCTTGCCGCCGGGTCCGATCAGCAAGCCGATGAACTCGGGATCGACCATGATCGTCACCAAGTGCGGCGCGTATTTCGAGATGCTCGGGCGCGGCTCGGCGAGCGCCTCTTTCATCTTCTCGAGGATGTGCAAACGTCCTTGTTTCGCCTGCTCCATCGCCTCGGTCATCAACTCGAACGAAACGCCCTTGATCTTGATGTCCATCTGGAATCCCGTGACTCCCTTTTCGGTGCCGGCGACTTTGAAATCCATATCGCCGAGATGATCCTCGTCGCCGAGGATATCCGACAGCACCGCGTGTCGATCTTCGTCCTTGATCAGACCCATCGCGATGCCCGCCACGGGGGCTTTCACGGGAACGCCGCCGTCCATCAACGCCAACGAGCCGGCGCACACCGTCGCCATCGACGACGAGCCGTTCGACTCGAGGATGTCGCTGATCAAGCGCATCGTGTAGGGGAACTCCTCCTCGCCCGGCAGCTGCTTCTTCAGCGAGCGCTCGGCGAGGTTGCCGTGCCCGATCTCGCGCCTGCCGACGCCCGTATAGCGTCCCGTTTCGCCGACGCAGAACGGCGGGAAGTTATAGTGGAGCAGAAACCGTTTCGAGGTTTCCTCGAGCAAGCCGTCCACGATCTGCTCGTCGTTCTTCGTGCCGAGCGTCAGCGTCGTAAGCGACTGCGTTTCGCCGCGCGTAAAGAGCGCCGAGCCGTGCGTCCGCGCCAAGACGGGCGCGTCGATCGTAATCGGGCGAACGTCCTTCGTGCCTCTGCCGTCGAGCCGCACGCCGTCCTCGAGGATCCGCGCGCGCATCTTCTCTTTCTCGATATCGTGGAGCGCCGAGGCGACGTCCTTCTCGCGCTCGGGGTATTTCTCCTCGAGCGCCTCGATCGTCGTCTTCTTGATTTCCTTCAGGATGTTCTGCCGCTCCATCTTCTCGGTCGTCGAGTTGACGAGATCGACGATCTTCGTCTCCGCCAGCTCGCGGACGTCGTTGACCAACTCTTCTTCGAGAACGGGCGGCTCGAAAACGCGCTTCTCTCTGCCGCAGAGTTCGCGGAGCTCGTTCTGCATCGCGACGAGCTTCTTGATCTCGGCGTGCGCCGCTTCGAGCGCTTCGAGCATATCGGCTTCCTGCACCTCCAAGCCCTCGCCCTCGACCATCATAATCGAGTCTTCGCTACCGGCGACGACCAACTCGAGGTCGCTGTTTTCGAGCTGTTGGAAGGTGGGATTGACGACGTACTCGCCGTTAACGCGTCCGACGCGCACTTCGGCGATCGGTCCGTCGAACGGGATGTCGGAAATCATAAGCGCCGCCGAGGCGCCGACCGCGGCGACGACGTCCGAATCGTTCTCGCCGTCGGAGGATTGCACCGTGCAGACGATCTGCGTCTCGTTCCGATAGCCCTCGGGGAAGAGGGGTCGGCACGGGCGATCGATCTGTCGCGCGCTTAAGATCTCTTTTTCGGAGGGACGTCCCTCGCGTTTAATAAATCCGCCCGGATATTTACCCGCCGCGGATAGTTTCTCGCGATACTCGACCTGCAACGGGAAGAAATCGAACCCTTCGCGGGGCTCGTGCGCTGAAACGACGGCGACCAACACCATCGTGTCGCCGTAGCGCGCCATAACGGCGCCGTCGGCTTGCCTCGCAAAACGTCCCGTCTCGATCGAAAATGTTCTGCCGCTTATTTCAACTTCTTTCGTGTGAATCATTCGGGTTTGCACCTACCTTAAACCTATTTACGGATGTTTAATTCTTTGATGATCGCGCGATAGCGTTCGATGTCCTTCTTCATCAAATAATTGAGAAGTTTCCGACGCTTGCCGACCATCTTCATCAACCCGCGACGCGACGCGTGATCGCGCTTGTGCTCTTGGAAGTGATCCTTCAGATCGTTGATGCGCGTGGTGAGAATGGCGATTTGCACTTCGGATTTTCCCGTATCGTTCGGGTTCTCTCCGAATTTCTCCGCCAGCTCGCGTTTCATCTCTTGGGTCACCATGTGGCGTAACTCCTTACTTAAGTGATTCGATGTCGCCCCAGAATGAACCGGGACGCATTAGACGTAATTTGGTTCTCGTATATATTATAGATTAAACTCGTTCGCGAAGTATCGCCTTCGCTCGCGCCGCGTCCTCTCGGATTTGCGCGACGAGCGCGCCGACCGACGCAAATTTCCTCTCGTCCCGCAACCTCGCTATCAGCTCCGCCTCGAGCCGCTCGCCGTAGAGATTCCCCTCGAAATCGAAGAGATGCGCCTCGACGGTTTTCGCCTCGTCGGTCTCGAACGTGGGGCGCTCGCCGACGTTCATCACGCCTTCGAGCCGCTCTCCGTTTCGGATCACGCGCACGGCGTACACGCCGTCGGCGGGCAGAAGCTTCCAAGGATTTCTCGTCGCGATGTTCGCCGTCGGGAACCCGATGCGCCCCCCTTCGCCGCGATCCTTGACGACGACGCCCGAGATCGCGTAGGGTCTCCCGAGCATCCTATTGGCGGTATCGAGATCCCCGTCGAGAAGCGCGCGTCGGATCGCCGTCGATCCGATTTCGACGCCGTCGAGCAAAACCGGCGGTATCGTTTCCACCGAGAAGCCGTTCCGTTCGCCGAGCGCGTGGAGCGTGTCGGCGTTCCCCTCGCGGCGCTTGCCGAAGCGATGATCGTAGCCCACCACCGCCGCTTCGACGCGCAAGCCCTCCACGAAGTAGGTCTTCACAAACTCTTCCGGCGGCGTCGTCGCCAAGCGCTCGGTAAAGCGGAGCGCGAGCAGACGATCGACGCCGAGCCGTTCGACGAGCGCGATCTTCTCTTCGGTCGTCGTCAGGAGGCGAATCTCCGAACCGTCGCGAGACGTAACCACCCTCGGGTGCGGGTCAAACGTAATAAGAACGCTCTTCAACGACCGCTCGCGAGCGATCGCCGTCAGCCGTCGGATGATGCGCCGATGGCCGAGATGCGCGCCGTCGAACGATCCGATGGTCGCCGCGCTCGGCGCGTCCTTGGGCATAGCCGAGATGTCTGAATAAACGTCCATTAATCGACTCTTTTTCCCAAGTTTATTAATATACGACATTTCAAACTCAAAAGGAAACCTTTTTTGGTTTCCGATACCCTCCCTCGCCGCCCACGAACCTCCGACCACGAACCTCCGCGCTCGTCGGCGTCCTCCTCGTCGGCGTCCTGGCTCGTCGGCGTCCGCGATTATTTCCGAACGAGCCGGCGCGCCGCTACGTTTTTGTTTGCGTTCCCCCCCGTCGAAGTCGTATATTAGTAGATTAGTTTTTAATTAACCCAACAACGTCGATGACTCTCGGAATCCGTCTCCTTCTCGTTCTCGCAACCGCAACCGCGCTCATGGGCGACGCGGTCGCGCAAATCGTCTTTCGCGAATTGCCCGCGCCTCCCAACGTCGCCGAGCGATACGACTATCGGCTCGAATCCTCCAAACGGCGCGTCGTGCCGCTCAACGGCGCGTGGCGAGTCGCCGTCGCCGACGAAGAGGACGCCCCCGAGGCGGACGTCTCGATTCCCGCCGTCTTCGTCGGGGACGAGCCGCTCGTCTTTACGCGAGAGTTTTCCCTCGACGCCGACGACCTCCAACGCGGGCAATATCGAGTCCATTTTCTCGGCGTATCCTACGCCGCCGAAATCTCGCTCAACGGTTCCTCGCTCCATCGGCACGCGGGCGGCGACTTCCCCTTCTCGACCGAGTTGCCCAAGGACCTCCTCGTCGCGGGCGAGCCGAACGTCCTCGCCGTGAAGATCCTCCCCGCCGCCGCCGTCGAATCCCCCGTGCCCGGCGCCCGACTCTTCCTCCACCCCGAGCGGCGCGACGGCGTCTTCCGCGACGTCTTCATCGTCGAGAAGCCCAACGTCCGCGTCGAAGAGCAAACGCGGCGCGTCCGATTTTCCCAAACCGACTCCCTCGTTTGGATCGACGCGACGACCGTCGTCGCCAATTCCGACTACCGACGCAAGGACGTCGAAGGCGCCGATATGCTTACGCTTCGACTCCGGCTCTACGACCCCGACGGCGACGAACCGATCTACGAATTCGACTCGACCCTCTCCGTCCCCGCCGGCAAAGAGCGATCGGTCTTTCATAAGATTACCGTCGAGGCGCCCCGACTCTGGTCGCCCCAACGCCCCCAACGCCACCGGCTCGTCGTTACGCTGGAACAAGACGAGCGCGTCGTCGATCAATTCGTCGAGCGGATACCCCTCTTCAAGTTCGCGCCCGAAGGGGACGAGCTGCGGCTCAACGGCGAACCGATCCAACTCTACGGCGCGGTGTACGTTCCCTCCTACGCCGAGTTCGCCCAAATGGCGTCGCACGAGCGACTCGAAGAAGACCTCCGACTCGTTAAAGAAACGGGGCTGAACGCCGTCCGCTTCCGCTTTGGCGCGCCGCACCCCTACGCGCTCGAGCTATGCGCGCGGCTCGGCTTGCTCGCCTTCGTCGATCTCCCGTTCGACGAGCTTCCCGAATCGTTCGCCGAGAACGCCGACTTGATGGAGCGGCGACGGACGTACGCCCGAGGGTTTTTCGACGCCCTCGCGGAGGAGCCCGCGGTCGCCGCGTTCGGTCTCGGGTCGTCGTATTTCGGCGCCTCGCCCGCGCATCGCTCTATGATCGAAGAGTGGGCGAGGATCGCGCTGGACGCGGGCGTCGCGCGTCCGCTCTACGCCTCGTTCGCGGATTTTACTTTCGATCGAATCGAGGGAGTCGATCTCTACGGCGGCGAAGTTCTCCAAACCCCCGTCGCCGACGTCCGCCTCCCCTACGAGAACGCGCAAGCGCGCGTCGGCGTCGGTTCGGCGTTCCTCGCTTCGGCGGGCTATATCGCCGATCAAGGCGCGGGCAACGGCTACTTAAGCGAGCACACTTTCGAGGCGCAGGCGCGCTTCTTCGAGCTCCTCCTCGCCTACTCCGAAGCGACCTACCACGCGGGCTTTTTCATCAACGCGATGTTCGACTATCGGCTCGCCTACCAAAGCGTGACGGCGGGCTACGACGAGAACCGCGTCGCCCCGATCGGCTTGCTCGGCGAAGATCGTTCGCCCGATCGGATCGGCTACCGCGTCGTCCACTCTTCGCTGAACCGCCGCGAGGAAACGACCGTGCCCCAAGGCGCCGAGAGCGACGACTCGCCGATGATTTTTATTCTCTTCGGATTGGGGTTGGCGCTGCTCGTCGGCTTGCTCGTCAACTCGGGCAGGAAGTTCCGCGAGGACGCCGCCCGCGCGCTCCTCCGCCCCTACAATTTTTTCGCGGACGTCCGCGATCTCCGCGTCATAAGCGGCGGACAGACCGCGGCGCTCGGCGGGCTCGTCTCCGCCGTCGGCGCGCTGGTCGTTACCGCCGCGCTCCACAGCTTGAAATACAACGTCGTCTTCGAGAAGCTGGCGCTCGCGGTCGGCGTCGAGAGCGTCGTCTCCGCGGCGAGCTACCTCGCGTGGAACCCCGCGCTCTCGCTAATCTATCTAACGGTTATCTTCTACGCGACGATCGCCGTCGCGGCGTTGTTCGTGAAAGCCGCGTCGGGCTTGGTGATGAACAAGGTGATGCTCTCCTCGTCGTTCTACGCGACGATCTGGGCGTTCCTCCCCTCGCTCCTCCTCATCCCCGTCGCCATCGTGCTCTATCGCGTGTTGCAAGCCGACATTTCGACGCTCTATGTGCACCTCGCGTTGGCGGCGTTTCTTATTTGGCAACTCGTCCGACTGCTCAAAGGGATGTACGTCATCTACGACGCGTCGCCGACCGCCGTCTATATCTATTCGATCTTGGCGATCGCCGCCCTCGTCGCCGCCGCGCTCTTCTACCTCCAGTCGGCGCACTCGACGATCGATTACGCGATGCGCGCGCTCGTCGAAGCCGGCGCGATACGCTGACGCCGAGCGCTATATATATAATAGTTTAAAAACGAAATTTAACGACGGAAATAACGCTTGTTCTTATCGAAATTAGAACTGCATGGGTTTAAGTCGTTCCCGCAAAAAACGGTCGTCAATTTCGACCGCGGTTTAACCGCCGTTGTGGGTCCGAACGGCTGCGGGAAAACAAACATCGTGGACGCCATACGCTGGTGCCTCGGCGAACAGAAATCCAGCGCCCTCCGATCCGGGAAAATGGAGGACGTGATATTCAACGGAACCGCCGGCCGCAAACCGATGGGCATGGCGGAAGTCTCTCTCACGATCCAAAACGATCGAGGGAAACTCCCGAGCGAATACGCCGAAATCCTCGTCACCCGACGCATCTTCCGCTCCAACGAGAGCGAGTATCTGCTCAATAAAAATCTCTGCCGTCTTAAGGACATCACCAACCTCTTCATGGACACGGGTATGGGGTCGGACGCCTACTCGGTCATCGAGTTGAAGATGGTCGAGTCGATCCTCAGCTCTAAGACCGAGGATCGGCGGCGAATGTTCGAGGAGGCGGCGGGCGTCAATCAATATAAATCCCGCCGGAAAACCGCGCTCAACAAGCTCGACGCCGTTAAGGCGGACCTGACGCGCGTCAACGACATCATCTCGGAAGTCGAGAAAAAGGTGGCGACGCTGGAGCGGCAAGCGAAGAAAGCCGACCGCTATATGGCGCTGACGAAAGAGCGCGAAGAGATAGAACTGGACTACGCGGGCAGAGAGTTTTCGCGGCGGAGCCGAGAACGCGAGCGGTGGGAGACGCGCAGGAGAGAGTTGGACGAAGCGCTGGAGTTGAACAACCGCGCCGCCGACGAGCTCGAGGCGACGAAGCGTCGGATCCGCGAGGGGCTCTCCGAAAAGGAGAACGCGCTGAAACTCAAACGCGCGGAAATCGCCGGACAGGTCGAAAAAATTCACGGCGTCGAGACGAACATCTCGGGCAACCGCGCCACCCTCGGATCGCTCGAACGGAACATCGAGCGCTACGAGCGGGAGTCGCTCGAATTAGCCGAGCGCCTCGAAAACGCCGAGCGATCGGTCGAGGAGAACAAGGCGCGCGTCGAGGAAATTGCGCGGGCGCTGGAGGAGACCGAGCGACGCAAAACCGAGGCCGACGAGCGCGCCAAGGAAGCCGAACAAGCCCTCGAGGAAAAACGCGCCGCCCTGAAGCGCTCCGCCGACAACAATCTTGAACGCTTCCGCGACCTTACGGGCAAGCAGAACGAGCTCGGCAATCTCGAGCGCGCCAAAGAATCCGCCGAAGCGAACGCCCGACGACTCGACGAAAAAATTCAAACGCTCACCGGCGAGATGGCGAAATCGGTCGGCTTCATCGAGGACCTCGCCGCCGAACGCGACTCGGTGCGCGCCCAGCTCGAGACCGCCGAAGAGATTTACAAAACGAAGAGCCGCGAGAAGGCGGACTACGAGAACGAGCTCAATCGCCTCCGCGAGCGCGAGCTGGACGCCAAGAGCGCGCTCAACGATCTGAAGGCGCGCGTCGAGTTCCTCCGCAACCTCATCGAGAACCTCGAAGGATTCTCCAAAGGCGCCAAGGCGCTGATGGACGACCCGAGCGCGTGGGCGAAACGCGAAACGAATCTGCTCGCCAACATCGGCGGCGCCGAGGAGGAAAGCCGTTTCGCCGTCGAAGCCGCGCTGCGCAAC
The DNA here is from genome assembly GCA_014727845.1 of Ignavibacteriales bacterium. GTDB lineage: Bacteria > Bacteroidota > Ignavibacteria > Ignavibacteriales > Ignavibacteriaceae > WJMR01. The sequence goes on along the minus strand of WJMR01000367.1, from coordinate 381 downwards.
AACATTAACAACATCCTCGTCCAATCGATCGAGGAGATCAAGCGAGCCGCCGATCGACTCCGCGACGAGCGGGCGGGCAAGGCGACGTTCTTCGTGTACGGCGAAGAGAGCCGAGGCGGACGCGGCGCCGTCGGGTTCGTCGAGGGGTTCCTCTCGGATCGGAAGACGAAGAAGTTGCGCAAGGAACGGGGGTTCCGAGGATGGGCGGCGGATTTTGTGAAGACCGAGAAACGGTGGGAGCCGTTCTTCCGACGCTTCCTCGGCAAAACGGCGGTGGTCGAGGATCTCGAATCCGCGCTCGATCTCTCCGGGCGCTACCCGCAGTTTAATTTTGCGACGCTCGCCGGCGACTACGTACACCAATCGGGCGTGGTGGAGGCG
>WJMR01000366.1 GCA_014727845.1 Ignavibacteriales bacterium | reverse complement strand
CTATTTACCAATCATCCTCCGAGCGGCGTTCGCGTCGTCACAATCGCCACGACGCCGAGAAATCGAACGAGGCCCGCTCCTCGGTGTTTCCCTTATTCTCCACGAACTCGTACAACCCGTCGAAGAAGAATCGAACTCGTCCGCCCGCACGATACTCGATCCGAGAAACGGGACCGACGCTTCTAAAGAGCGAGCGATCGACGGTTTCGCCTCGCGTGATCGAGCTTGTTTCCAGCGTAAAGTAGCGCGCGCCGAACGAGAAGACCACGTTCGGATATCTCGCCTCGACGGCTACGATCGCCGTCGTCTCGTCCACGCGCCTCGTCGGATTCATCGTGAAACCGCGCCAGTTCAGGTCGCCCTGCTCGATCGTCTTGTAGCGCCCGACGAAACGCAGGGCGACGCGTTCGGAGAGCGTCGCCGTCGTGGAGTCGGCAAAGAGCGCTTGTCGGAGCGCGTAACTTCGGTAGTTGGGGTTCAGGTCTTGGTAATCGTATTCGGTGTAGTTAGCCGAGACGAGAAACTCGTTCTTTGAAGAGAACCGAGCGCCCCGGTAGTCGCCGCCGAGTCGGAGCTTGATAACGCGGTTCGCGTGATTATTGGAACTCCGCTCGGCGAAGAGGTACGAGGTTTGTCCGAACGTCGTTTCGAGATCGGCGAAGGCGTCGAAAAACGGCGTGAGTCGGTTTCGGTATCGCGCCGAGAGCATCGAGAGGAGTTCGTCCCGGTCGTCGAAATTCAATTCACTCGGCGTGTCGTACCAGAGTTTGTTGTGGGACGCTTCGAAGAGGATGGACTCGGCGTCCGAGAGAGCGTAGATCGCGGAGAGCGAGAGTTGGGCGCGACGGGAGCGGTTGTTCTTCCGTTTCTCGGACTCGACGCGCTCCTCGTAGAAGATCGGATTGGCGTCGTCGATCGGGACGGCGTTATGCCTTTCGTCGCGCTCGGAATAGCTCGCCGCGACGCGCGCGCCGAACGCGTCCCCGCGATACGCGGCGTCGGCGCCGGCTCCGAAACGCAACTCCTCGATTTCGTCGTCGAAGATGGACGGGGCGGGGGCGTCGAGATTTTTGTAACGCGCGCTTCGCGCCACGGTTCGGGTATAGGCGTCGGCGTCGATCGAGGCGGCGAGGGTCGGCGCGGGTTGGAATGTCGCCTCGCCGTCGAACCAAAACGCGCGCTCGTCGCGTCGGCGGATATTATTCCGGACGTCGAAATAATCGGCGACGGCGGAATCCGCCTCGAAGTAGAAAGAGCGTCCCGTTTCTTGATAGCGTCCCGAGAGCGTCGTCGATACGTCGTCCTCGAACTCGTTCTCGACGCGGAGGTAAGCCGTTCTATCGGTCGTTTTGCGTGGAGAGACGTCCTCGTTTCTAAAGAGGAAAGCGGACGTAAGCAAGGCGTCGCCGAAGCGTCGTCGCTCGAGCCGTCCCTCGAAACCGTACGCCGGTCCCGCGTCCTCCTCGCCCACTTGCCGATCCGATACATAGCCGCCCGACGCGGCGAAATAGAGATCAGAGGCGGGCGCGTATTTGGGGAAGAGTTCGGCGCTCGCCGAGGCGCCGTCGTTGATTTCGACTCGTCGCGAGTCGGAGTAAAACTTATGGTTCGCGGCGACGCCGACTTGGCGGCTCCGATCCGGCGCGTAGCCGACGGCGAGCGCGAGCCGTTGGTCGTCGCGGATCGCGTCGCCCGCGCCTTTCACGACGGTCGATCCGAAGCGCTCGTCAACGTCCGCGTAGAAGTCGCCGCTCTCGAATCCATAGCGCGCCGTCGCGTCGAGTCGGTGCGAGCCGAGGCGTTTGTCGTAGGACGTGAGCCACAAGTTCTCTTCGGGACGCGAGAACCGCAGACCGAGCGTGTCGGACGCGACGGGTTCCTGCGCCGACGCGAGGGCGGCGAGAAATACCCACATCGTCGAGATGACGACTCGACGCGTCAATACGATTCGACGACGGTGAATTGGCGGAAGGACGAAACGCCGTTCGGGCGTTCTGGCGATTTGGTGAACGAGGAGACGCGCCAGTAGTAGTTGGAATGATAAGCGAGGTAGGCGCCGCCGAGACGCGCGCGCACCGTGTCGGTCGTTGCGTCGGATTTGAACGCGTCCTTCCATACGGGCTCGCCGTAGGGCGTTTCATATATAGCCACACGGTAGCCCGCCGGTTCGCCTACCGACGTGAAGGCGAAGCTCTCGAAAAACTCGACGGCGCTTCGGTCGGGAGGGAAGATCGGCTCGGGCGCGGGAAGCGCTTTATCTGACACGACGGGCGTCGGGTCGCTCGTCAAGCCGTCTCGATCGACCGCGACGATCCGATAGTAGTACGTTTGCGACAGTTCGACGTTCGCGCTATCCTCGAACCACGATGCCGTCGCCGAACCGACAAACGTCGTCGAGTCGAGCGGGAAGTCCGACTCGGTTCCGCGATAGACGTCGTGGCGAGCGACGTCGCTTTCGGATCGGGAGAACCATTCGAGATAAATCGACACCTTCCCCTCCCAATTGCGCCCATACGCTTCGGGAAAGAGCGGCGTTAGCGGCGAGCGGTTATTCTCCGGTTTAACGACCACCGTCTCCGAGGGTTCGCTGATTCTTCCTTCGTCGTCCATCGCGGCGACGCGATAGTAGTAGTCGTTCCAATAGGCGAGCGAATCGTCGTAGTAGTAGGTGTTCGTGGTGCGCGCGACCTCGCGAAAGTTGGAGACGTCGAACGCCGCGCGATAGACGACGTAGCGCGCGAAGTCGATCTCGACGTTCTTCTTCCACGAGATCAACGCTTCGCCGTCGGAGGCGTATTCCACACGCACGCCTTGCGGAACGCCCGGGGGGAGCCCGTCGTCGTGATCCTCGAAATCGGTGAGGCGCTCGCACGCCGCGAATAGCGCGACGATCGCGAGGGTCGCCGTAATCCTATAGATCATATTCGTCGCCGCGCGCGGGTATCTCGACGTCGCGAAATCCCGCGCCGTGTAGTTTCTCCTTAAACGCGTCTTGTTGATCGCGGTCGCCGTGCACGAGGAAAATGTTTTGCATTCGGCCCCGGTCGAAGTGGTCGTAGTAGGCGAGCATCTCCTTCGAGTCGGCGTGCGCGCTCAACGAATTGAACACGACGACCTCCGACTCGAGACGATATTCGTCTCCGAATATTCTAATCTTCGGCTCGCGCTCGATGATCCGCCTGCCGAGCGTGTGCGGCGCGCAGTAGCCGACCATCAACACCATATTACGATCGCTCTCGACCGTGTTCTTCAGGTGGTGAAGGATGCGTCCCGTTTCCGCCATACCCGACGCGGAGATCGTCATAAACGGTCCATCGCGGTCGGCGAGTTTCTTCGAGTCCTCGACGTCCGTGATGTAGGTGAGTCGCCCAAAACCGAACGGATCCTTGTGATCGACGAGGAACATCGACGTCTCGAAATCGAAGCACTCGGGGTGCATCCGAAAGACTTCGGTCGCGTTGGTCGAGAGGGGGCTATCGACGAAGATAGGGAAGCGGGGCGCCAGACCTTTCTCGAATATCGAGTGGATGAGCAGGACTATCTCTTGCGTGCGCCCGACGCTGAAGGAGGGGACGACGATCTTGGCGCCGCGTTCGTAGCCGCGGTTGAGCGTCTCCGCCATTTTCGCCTCGGTGATGTGCGCGTCGTCGTGCTCCCTGCCGCCGTAGGTGCTTTCGCCGATGAAGTAGTCGATCGGCGGAATTGTTTCGGGGTCGCGGAGAATCGGCATATCGTATCTGCCCAAGTCGCCGCTGAACGCAAGGTTGACGATCCGACCGTTCTCCTTAATCGTGAGGAACACAATAGCGCTGCCGAGAATGTGTCCCGCGTCGTAGAATGTGAGCCACACGCCCGGCGCCACCTCGCGCTTCCGGTGATAGTTCACCCCGACGAACTGTTTCATCGTTTGGTACACGTCTTTGTGCGTGTAGAGTTGCTCGAAGAGATTCTTGCGTTGCTTTTTCCGCTTCCTGTTCACCCACTCGACTTCGCGTTCTTGGATGTGCGCGCTATCCTGCAACATAATCGAGCAAAGGTCTTTTGTCGCGAACGTCGAGTAGATCGGTCCGTCGAAACCCCGCGCGACGAGCGTCGGGATGTTGCCGGCGTGGTCGATGTGCGCGTGGGAGAGGATCATGAAGTCGATCTCTTTCGGGTCGACCAAGTCGAAGCGGCGGTTCGCCTCGAACGCCTCTTTGCGCTTGCCTTGCACGAGTCCGCAATCGAGGAGGAACGTGGTTCCGTTGACGGAAATTTTATGCATCGACCCCGTCACCGTTTGCGCCGCGCCGATAAATGTCGCTTTCATAGTTTAAGCTCGTAATATGATGAGCGTAAGCCGAGCTATCGCGCCGGCGTGATTTTAATCGTAAGAATTTCGTACGGCTCGATCTCGAAGACGATCGAGTCGCCGTCCGCCGCCACGTCGCCGATCGTTTCTATTTCGAGCAAGTCGGTCTCGGCCGCCTTCGCGACGACGAACGGGAGGCGCAACTCGACGCGCTCCGCCGCGCGCCCCTCCGCCTCGTACACGCGAACCACGAGATCGTCCCCGTCCTCCGAGGGCTTCAGCGCTTCCCAACAAACGTGGTCGCTCGCGGTTCCGCCGGCGGTTCCGCCGAATGATTTCCGCGCCGGGAACGTTCCCTCGTGTTGCGGTTCGAGACGAGGGACGATCGGGTAGTGATACTCGTAACCGCGCTTCCACGCGTCGGCGGTTTTCCAATCGCCGGGGTGCGGCTCCATCGCGTACTCGACCCGGTGCGAGCCGACGTCCGTGTTTGGGTTGGGATTTGCGCCGCCCTTGACGAGCGTGAGCCGCAGGCGTCCGTCCTTCACGTCGAAGCCGGAGGTCGCCGTGAGGAGCGCCGTAACCCCGTAGTCCTTGCCCGACATGTCGAGCCACTTCTGCGCGCGAAGTTCGATCTTCGCCTTCTCAAAACTCGTGCGTGGATTGACGGGATGCGGTTGCGCGTAGAACGGCGTTTCCGCAACCACCTCGTCCGCGCCGACCGCGAACGGCAGCTCCGCCTTGACGATCGACTCGCGATAGAATACGTCCAAATCCATAGACACCTCCACGCGCGGCGACTCGCGATAGAACCGATACTCGCGTCGGAGTTCGCCCCCGTTTGGCGCGGGCGAGACGACGGCAATCGCCGCGAAGACGGGACCGTCGTCGAGAATCGTTACTCGGCGCCTCTCGTCGGGTAGGGGAACGATCTCCTTCGAGTCGTAGTCGGGATCGACGTTCCAGTTGCTAAACTCTTTCGGATAGTTGTGGAAGTAGCGTACGCCCGCCGCGGGCGCTTTCAGAAGCGGCGCGCCGATTCGTTCGTCGTACCAGCTCGCGAGGTCGCCCGTCTCGGGATCGAGCGTGAGGCGGTAGTAGTCGTTCGAGACGGTCGAGCCGTCGATCATCGGCGTCCAATCTTCGTCGGGTTCGCTCTTGCCGAGAAGGCGATACGTCGCGTAGCCGAGGGCGGGCACGCGCGCTTTATATATTAGTATATTCTCGCCGTCGCGGAAGACGGTTTGCGAGGGAATCTCCTCGCCGTTATCGTCGATCACCCGCGTCCATGGGAATCCCCATTCGACGCGCACGTATTCGTCGCGATCCCAGGGGAGGGGATTGAAGAGAATCAGCGGCGCCCCCTCGCCGAACGCGGCGCCGTCGCGCTCCTCCTCGGGGGGGAGCGTCGAGACGTTCGCGGCTATCGCCGAGAGCGCGTCGTCGCGGATGCGCTCGGCGATTCGGAGAAGCTCGTCGTAGTCGCGCTCGGCGTCCACGAACACCTGCGGGATCGACGTGCCGGGGAGGATGTCGTGAAAATCGTTAAAGAGGAGAATCTTCCACGCGCGGCGCCACTCTTCTTTGGGGAACTCGTAACCGGCGACCTCCGACGCGATCGCGCCCCACCGCTCCGCCGCGATCAGCGCCGGCTCGGCGAGCCGGTTCAATTTCTTCACGCGCCGCTCGGAGGAGGAGACGCCGCGATGATTCTCGAGGTAGATCTCGTCCTCCCACACGGGGAGGCGGTCGCCGTAGCGTCGTTCGATTTCCGCGAAGTAGTCGGACGCTCGTCCGAATTGGTAGTCGGGCGTCATCGCGAGATAGGCGCCGCGTTGGATCATCTTGTCGGTCGGACCTTCGCCGCCGTCCCCCTCTCCGAAAATTTGGAGTATCTCCGGGATCGTCTCCTCCGCGCGAGCGGCTTCGGGTATGGCGGGCGCGGCGCTCGAGAGGACGATCTCCTTACCCGGCTTCGCCAGCACGCTGCGCGTTCGCATCGAATCCTTCAACCACTCGTAGGGTCCGGGGCTCCATCCCAATTCAATCGGGCTATTGAGACCGATCACTTCCGAGCCGTCCGGCGCTCGCCAGCGGAAGTGATAGACGGGGAACTCGTTCTCGTAGTTCCACCCGAGTTTCGCGGTGAAGTAGTAGGGGCTGCCCGACTTGAGAAAAATCTGTGGCAGGTTGGCGCCCGCGCCGAACGTATCGGGGAACCATGCCACCTTGCTAAGCGCGCCGAACTTCGCGAGGTAATAGCGCTGTCCGAGCAGACGCTGCCTCGCGAGCGCCTCTCCCGTCGGCAACACGGCGTCGCTTTCGATCCACATACCGCCGACGGGCTCCCACTTGCCCGCCTCGACAAGTCGTCGGATATTCTCGAACACTTCGGGGCGATGGCGTTCCATCCACTCGTAAAACTGCGGGGAGCTTTGGAGATACACAAAATCCTCGTAGCGATCGAGGCGCTCGACGTTTTTTGAGAACGTTCGGAACGCCTTCTCGACCGACTCGTG
>WJMR01000365.1 GCA_014727845.1 Ignavibacteriales bacterium | reverse complement strand
GCCCCTACTCGACGATGTACGTCTCTCGGCCATGGACGGTTCGTCAATACGCGGGCTTCTCGACCGCCGAAGAGAGCAACGCGTTCTATCGGCGGAACCTCGCCGCCGGTCAGCGCGGCCTCTCGGTCGCGTTCGATTTGGCGACGCACCGGGGCTATGATTCCGACCACCCGCGCGTCGTCGGCGACGTCGGCAAGGCGGGCGTGGCGATCGACACCGTCGAGGATATGAAGATCCTCTTCGACGGGATTCCGCTCGATAAGATGTCCGTCTCGATGACGATGAACGGCGCCGTCTTGCCCGTAATGGCGTTCTACATCGTCGCCGCCGAGGAGCAAGGCGTTCCGAGCGAAGCGCTGACGGGGACGATACAGAACGACATCCTCAAAGAGTATATGGTGCGGAACACCTACATCTATCCGCCCGCGCCCTCGATGCGCATCGTCGCGGATATCTTCGCCTACGCCTCGCGCGAAATGCCGAAATTCAACAGCATCTCGATCAGCGGCTACCATATGCAGGAGGCGGGCGCCACGGCGGATTTGGAGATCGGCTACACGCTCGCCGACGGGCTCGAGTATATCCGCGCGGGAATAGCGGCGGGGCTGGATATCGACGCGTTCGCGCCTCGGCTCTCGTTCTTCTGGGCGCTCGGGAAAAACTACTTTATGGAAGTCGCCAAGATGCGCGCCGCGCGCCTGCTATGGGCGAAGATCGTCAACCTGTTCGATCCGAAGAATCCGAAATCCCTCTCGTTGCGGACGCACTCGCAGACCTCGGGTTGGAGCTTGACCGAACAAGACCCCTACAACAACGTCGCCCGCACGGCGCTCGAGGCGATGGCGGCGGCGTTGGGGCACACGCAATCGCTCCACACCAATTCGTTGGACGAGGCGATCGCGTTGCCGACGGATTTCTCGGCGCGGATCGCGCGGAACACGCAACTCTACCTCCAAGACGAGACGGGTATCACGCGCTCGATCGACCCGTGGGCGGGATCGTATTACGTCGAGGCGCTGACCGACGCGCTCGTGAAGCGCGCGTGGGCGAACATCCTCGAGATCGAGGAGTACGGCGGGATGACCAACGCCATCGAGGCGGGCGTGCCCAAGGCGCGGATCGAGGAAGCCGCCGCGCGTCGGCAGGCGAGGATCGACTCGGGCGCCGAGACGATCGTGGGGCTGAACAAGTTCCGACTCGAGAAAGAGGATCCGATAGAAATTCTGGAGGTCGATAACGCCGCCGTTCGCCGCTCGCAGGTGGCGCGGTTGGAGAAGGTGCGCGCGGAGCGGAACGACGCCGACGTCGCCGAGGCGCTCGACGCGCTGACGACGTGCGCCGAGACGGGCGAGGGGAACTTGCTCGCGCTCTCGGTGGAAGCGGCGCGAAAGCGGGCGACGCTCGGCGAGATTTCCGACGCCCTCGAGAAACCGTGGGGCAGATACCAAGCTAAAACAAAAACGATATCCGGCGTGTATAAAAGCGAATACGACGACGACCATGACGATCTCGCGGCGCGAGCGCGAGCGGCGACCGACGATTTCGCCGAACGCGAGGGGCGCCGACCGCGTATCCTCGTCGCGAAAATGGGGCAGGACGGACACGACCGAGGCGCGAAGGTGGTCGCCACCGCTTACGCCGATCTCGGCTTCGACGTGGACGTCGGTCCCCTCTTCCAAACGCCCGAGGAAACGGCGCGGCAAGCCGTCGAGAACGACGTCCACTGCGTCGGGATGAGCTCCTTGGCCGGCGGGCACAAAACGCTCCTGCCGCAACTCGTCGCCGCGCTTAAGGAGGCGGGTAGGGAGGACGTTATCGTCGTGTGCGGCGGCGTGATTCCGACGCAGGATTACGAGGCGCTCTACGCCGGCGGCGCCTCGGCGATCTTCGGTCCCGGCGCGAGAATTCCCGAAGCGGCGCTGACGATTATGGAGGAGATTAATCGAAGATTTTCCGCCTAGTGTGTTGATTTTTATTCCGGAATATTCTATAATCTCACCACACCGGGGGAGATAGGATAGACATGATGGGATCGCTTAACGAACTGTTGGATTATGAGTCCTACAAGCCGCCGGAACCCGGCGACGCTCCGAAAATTTCCGTGTGGGTTCACGCGTTGTTCACGGTCAAGACGCCCGCGACGGGATTGAACGGCTTGGCGCGCGAGGCGATCGAGCGCTCGTTCCGTAAGACCGCCGCGAGATTCGGCGTCGAGATGGACGAAGTGTGCGCGATCGACGACCATTGCCACGCGCTGTTCCGCCTTCCTTCTAACGTCGATCTCGAGACGTTCGTCGTCTATCTGCAGAGCGAGTCGGAAAAGACCCTCGAGGAGAAACGATTCTCGGCGATACCGACGGCGTGGGAAGAGCGGTACACCGCCGTCTCGGTCGGCGCGAGAGAGTTGGAGGAGGCGCGACGCCACATCCGCTCGCAAACGCGCGTGCACGGAAAGATCAGTTATTCGGAACGCTACCGGAATTTCATCCTTCGGTACGGGTAATCCGCCGAGAGCCGCGTCCGACGCGAGCTCCAAGACGACCGACCACGAATAATTCCCCTCCGACGTTTCGGAGGCGCGTTGTGTTTTGCGCCCCGTTTGCGTAGCTTTCAGACGTACCAAACGCAATTGCCGCGAGCCGGGCTCGCGCGCTTTCCCTATCTATATATATAAGGCGCCGCTATGACGACCGACGACAACCACCGTCGAGAAATCGAGGAAATTGAAAATAGAGAATGGCTCTATTCGCTGGACTATGTTATGCGCGAGGGGGGCGACCGCCGCGTCGTCGAGCTGATTCGTTTGCTCCAGAACCGCGCCCGTAAGGCGGGCGTCGAGGTTCCCTTCACCGCCAACACGCCGTACGTGAACACAATCCCGCGCGATCAACAGCCGCCGTTCCCCGGCGAGCGCGAGATCGAGCGGCGCATTAAATCCATCATCCGATGGAACGCTATGGCGATGGTGGTGCGGGCGAACAAAATTCTGAACGGCATCGGCGGGCACATCTCCACCTACGCTTCGGCGGCGACGCTCTACGAGGTGGCGTTCAACCACTTCTTCCGAGGAGCCGAGCACGAATCCGGCGGCGATATGGTCTTCTTCCAAGGGCACGCCTCGCCCGGCGTTTACGCGCGCGCCTTCCTCGAAGGACGCTTGAGCCGCGAGAAGCTCGAGAACTTCCGCCGAGAAACCGCCAAAGGCGGCGGCCTATCCTCCTATCCGCACCCGTGGTTGATGCCCGACTTCTGGCAGTTCCCCACCGTTTCGATGGGGCTCGGTCCGATTATGGCAATTTACCAAGCGCGCTTCCACAAGTATCTCGTCGATCGCGGTCTCTCCGATAAACCCGATCGGAAAGTGTGGGCGTTCTTGGGCGACGGCGAAACCGACGAACCGGAGACGCTGGGCGCCATAACGCTCGCCGCGCGCGAGAAGCTCGACAACCTGATCTTCGTGATCAATTGCAACCTCCAGCGGCTCGACGGTCCCGTCCGAGGCAACGGCAAGATTATGCAGGAACTCGAGGCGATCTTCCGGGGCGCGGGATGGCGCGTCATTAAAGTGGTGTGGGGGAACGATTGGGATCCGTTGATCGAAAAAGACGAGTCGGGCAAGCTCGTCCAACGGCTCAACGAGTTGGTGGACGGCGAGTTCCAGAAGTTCAGCGTCGAGTCGGGCGCCTATATCCGCGAGAATCTTTTCGGCGTGGACGAGGAGTTGCGCGAGATGGTCGAGGGCTTCTCCGACGAGCAACTCCGCACGATGCGCCGAGGGGGGCACGATCCCGAGAAAGTGTACGCCGCCTATCGCGAGGCGGTCAACACCGAGGATCGCCCCGTCGTGGTGCTCGCCAAGACGGTCAAGGGCTACGGCATGGGCGAGAGCGGCGAAGGGAAGAACATCACGCACCAGCAGAAGAAGCTGAACGAGGAGGAGTTGCGGGAGTTCCGCACCCGCTTCGGAATCCCGATCGACGACGAGGACGTCGCCAAGGCGCCGTTCTATAAGCCCGCCGAGGATAGCCCCGAGATGAAGTACCTCAAGGATCGTCGCGAGAAGTTGGGCGGTTCCTTGCCCGCGCGGACCGCGGACGTCCGTCCGATTAAGACGCCGCCGATGAAGGTTTTCGAGGAGTTTTTGGGCGGCGACGAGCGCGAGGTGTCCACGACGATGGCGTTCGTGCGTATCCTCGCGAAGCTGCTACGCGACAAAGAGATCGGCAAGAACATCGTGCCGATTGTGCCGGACGAGGCGCGCACCTTCGGTATGGAGGCGCTCTTCCGCCAGGTCGGCATCTACGCGCACGCCGGGCAGCTCTACGAACCGGTCGATAAACAAAGTTTGCTTTATTACAAAGAGGCGAAGAACGGCCAAATCCTCGAGGAGGGAATAACCGAAGCGGGGTCGATGTCGTCGTTCATCGCGGCGGGTTCGGCGTACGCCACGCACGGCGTCAATATGATTCCGTTCTTCGTGTACTACTCGATGTTCGGCTTCCAACGCGTCGGCGATCTCGTGTGGGCGGCGGGCGACATGCGCGTTAAGGGCTTTATGATCGGCGGCACGGCGGGCAGAACCACGCTCGCGGGCGAGGGGTTGCAACATCAGGACGGCAACAGCCATCTCTACGCGCACCCGCATCCGCACGTGATCTCCTACGACCCCGCCTACGCCTACGAGTTGGCGGTCATCATCCGCGACGGCGTTCGTCGGATGTTCGAGGAACAGGAGGACGTCCTCTACTACCTCACCGTGATGAACGAGAACTATCCGATGCCCGCGATGCCCGAAGGCGCCGAAGAGGGGATCGTCAAGGGTCTCTACCTGCTGAAACAATCCGACAAGAAGGACGCGAAGCTCCGCGTCAATCTGCTCGGAAGCGGCGCGATCCTCAACGAGGTCGTCAAGGCGCAAGAAATCTTGGCGAAGGATTACGACGTCGCGGCGGACGTGTACAGCGCGACGAGCTACAAGGAGATCTACCGCGACGCGACCGCGTGCGACCGCCACAACATGCTCCATCCCGAGAAGAAACCGAGAACGCCCTACGTGACCGAGCTCTTCAAGGATTCCGACGGCGCGTTCGTCGCCGCCTCGGACTACGTGAAGGCGCACTCGGATATGCTCGCCAAATGGTTGCCCAAACCGATCGTCTCGCTCGGTACGGACGGCTTCGGCAGGAGCGAGGGACGCCAAGAATTGCGCGACTTCTTCGAGGTGGACGCCCGCTACGTCGTCGTCGCCGCGCTCCACGCGTTGGCGAAGGACGAGAAGGTTAAGCCGAGCGTCGTCGCCAAGGCGATCAAGGATCTCGAGATCGACCCCGACAAAGTCGATCCGCTCTATTCGTAACGAAACGGCGGCGAGCCGCCCAAAACCATAGGCACGACTATGAAATCCGTAACGCTCCCCGAAGTCGGAGAGAACATCGAAAAAGCCGAGGTGGTTTCCGTCCTCGTTTCCGAAGGCGATCAAATCGAGGAAGACCAACCGATACTCGAAATTGAGACCGACAAAGCCACGCTCGAAGTGCCCTCGAGCGCGAGCGGAACCGTCGTTAAGCTCTACGTGAAGCAGGGCGACGAGGTCGAGGTCGGGCAAACCGTGGCCGACGTGGAGGAGAGCGGGAACGCCGCCTCCGACAAGGGCGAAGAGAAATCCGAAAAAGACGACGACGAGAAGTCGGAGAAGAAGTCCGACGAGAAGTCGGAGAAGAAGTCCGACGAGAAGTCGGAGAAGAAGTCCGACGAGAAGTCGGAGAAGAAGTCCGACGAGAAGAAATCGAAGCCGCAGTACGGCGACGTCTTCCACTACGAGTTGCCCGAGTTGGGCGAGAACATCGAGGAGGCGGAAGTCGTCGGGGTGTTGGTGGAAGTCGGCGATCGGGTGGAGAAGGAACAGCCGTTGCTCGAGATCGAGACGGACAAGGCGACCATCGAGGCGCCCTCGACCGTCGCGGGCGTCGTTAAGGAGATTCTCGTCAAGAAGGGCGAGAAGGCGAAAGTCGGGCAACTCGTGATGAAGATCGAGACGAGCGAGGCGCCCGAGGAGGAGGCGTCCGAGGAGGCGACGGCGGAGAAGAAATCCGAACCGACGGCGTCCGGCACGGAGAAGAAATCCGAACCGACGGCGTCCGGCAAGGAGGAGAAGAAATCCGAACCGACGGCGTCCGGCAAGGAGGAGAAGAAATCCGAACCGACGGCGAAGGGGTTCGAGGACGGTCAGCCGCCGATCCAAGAGAAGCCCGCGCCCGCCGCGCCTTCCGTTCGCCGTTTGGCGCGCGAGATCGGGGTGGATATTAACCGCGTCGAGGGATCGGGTCCCGGCGGAAGAATTTCGATGGACGACGTGAAGGCGCACTCGAAGCGGATGAACGAGGGGCGCGTCGAGTCGGGCGGCGGCGGAGGGCTCGCCTACGGGATCGAGCCGGTCGAGCTTCCCGACTTCTCCAAGTTCGGCGAGATCGAGCGGACGAAGATGCCGACGATCCGCAAGCGCACCGCCGAGCGCCTCTCCTACGCGTGGGCGACCATCCCGCACGTAACGCAACACGACAAGGCGGACACGACCGAGCTCGAGCGCGCGCGAAAACAATTCGGGGACGCGGTGAAGGAGCGCGGCGGCAAACTCACGCTCACCGCGCTGCTCGTCAAAATCCTCGGCGCGGCGCTCAAGGAGTTCCCGCAGTTCAACGCAAGCGTGGATATGGCGGAGCGAGCCATTATCTATAAGAAGTACTATAACGTCGGCGTGGCGGCGGATACCCCGAAAGGACTGCTCGTCCCCGTCCTCAAGAACGTCCATCGCAAGAGCGTCGTCGAGATCGCGGTCGAGCTGACCGAGCTCTCGAAGAAGGCGCGCGACGGCAAGCTCGGTTTGGACGAAATGCAGGGATCGTGTATGTCGATCTCGAACCTCGGCGGGCTGGGCGGCACGTACTTCACGCCCGTCGTCAATCCGCCCGAGGTCGCCATCCTCGGCGTCTCGCGCGGCGCCTACGAGCCGGTCTTTATCGACGGGGAGTTCGAGGCGCGCCTTATGACGCCCCTCTCGCTGAGCTACGATCATCGCGTCATCGACGGCGCGGACGCGGTGCGGTTCCTCCGTTGGATCGTCGAGGCGATGGAGAATCCCTTTAAGCTCGCGTTGGAAGCGTAACGTAAACGAGAAATTTGGAGTCGTACGGAAATGAGCAAGACCAACTTAGTCGTCGTCGGGGCGGGTCCCGGCGGATACGTCGCCGCCTTTCTCGCGGCGGATTTGGGCATGGACGTGACGCTCGTGGGGAAGGACGAGAACCCGGGCGGCGTCTGTCTCTATCGCGGGTGCATCCCCTCGAAGGCGTTGTTGCACGTCGCGAAACTTATCAACGAGTCGAGAGAGTCCGCCGAGTGGGGCGTCGAATTTTCCGAGCCGACGATAGACCTCGACAAACTGCGCTCGTGGAAGAACTCGGTCGTCGAGAAGCTGACGGGCGGTCTCGGACAATTGGCGAAGGCGCGAAACGTGCGGTATATCAGGGGTACGGCGACGTTCCTTTCCTCGACGACGCTGAAGGTCGCCAAACACGAGGGCGGCGAAGAGGAGCTCTCGTTCGATAAGGCGATTCTCGCGACGGGCTCCGTGATCGCGAAAATCCCGTCGTTGGATATAGCGAGCGATCGGCTGCTCGACTCGACGACCGCGCTCGATCTGCCCGCGATTCCGAAGAGGTTGCTCGTGATCGGGGGCGGCTACATTGGGTTGGAGTTGGGCTCGGCGTATCGCGCGTTGGGCGCGAAGGTCTCCGTCGTAGAGATGACGTCCGGCTTGCTGCCCGGCGCCGACCGCGATCTGGTGACGCACCTTGCCAAGCGGATCAAGGCGAGCTTCGAGGAGGTTATGCTCGAAACGAAAGTCGTCGCGCTCGAGGAGAAGAAGAACGCCCTCGCCGTTACGATCGAGGATAAAAAAGGCGAGAAGACGACGAAGGAATACGACAACGTTCTTATGTCGATCGGTCGCAAGCCGACGACCGAGGGGTTGGGTTTGGAGAAGACGGACGTCGAGACCGACGAGCGCGGATGGGTGAAAGTGGACGCGCAACGCCGGACGACCGACGCGAACATCTACGCGATCGGCGACGTGGCGGGCGAGCCGATGCTGGCGCACAAGGCGTCCCACGAAGGAAAAGTCGCCGTCGAGGCGATCGCGGGTGAAAAAGCCGTGTATGAACCTCGCGCGATACCCGCCGTCGTGTTCACCGATCCCGAGCTTGCGTGGGCGGGCTTGAGCGAAACCGAGGCGAAGAAGCGGGGCGTGAAGGTGGAGGTCGCGAAATTCCCGTGGGCGGCTTCCGGCAGAGCCACGACGCTCGGCAGGAGCGACGGCGTCACGAAATTAGTGATCGACCCCGAGACCGAGCGCGTGCTCGGCGTCGGGGTGTGCGGACCGGGCGCGGGCGAGTTGATCGCCGAAGGCGCCTTGGCGATCGAGATGGCGGCGACGGTCGAAGACCTGAAGATGACGATCCATCCGCACCCGACGTTGTCGGAGACCGTGATGGAGGCGGCCGACGCGTTCTTCGGACAGAGCGCGCACTACTTCCGACCGAAACGGAAATAATCGACGCCGCGCCGTTTTCCGACGGCGTCGAGAAAGGGCGAGCGATATGGCGGACAGCGAGAAGTCGCGACCAAACGGAGCGACGAAACCGAACGCGAGCGAGTCGGCCAACGACGAGATCGTCGTCGTCGGCGTCGGCGCCTCGGCGGGCGGCTACGAGGCGATCGAGAAATTCTTCGCGCCGATGCCCGAGGACGCGGGCGTCGCGTTCGTCGTCGTCCAACACCTTTCCCCCGACTACAAGAGCTTGATGGTCGAGCTGCTCGCCAAGCGCACCAAGCTCAAACCCGTTCGCATCGAGGACGGGATGACCGTCCAACCCAACCACATTTACCTTGTGCCGCCGAAGAAGGACGTGACGCTCGAGGGCGACGAGCTCCGCGTGCGCGAGGCGACCTATCGAGGCGGCGTGCACCTGCCCATCGACGCGTTCTTCCGCTCGTTGGCGAAAGCGCGAAAAGAGCGGGCGATCGCGGTCGTCCTCTCGGGCGCCGGCGCCGACGGAACCCTCGGCGTCCGCGACGTGAAGGGCTACGGCGGTTTGACGATGGCGCAAGACCCGCTCGACGCCAAGTTCGACTCGATGCCGAGAAGCGCCGTCGCGACGGGACTCGTGGACTTCGTGCTCGCGCCCGAAGTGATGCCGAAGCGCCTGTTCGCCTATCTGAAGCGCGAACCGATAGCCGACGAGGGGGCGGACTATTTACAAGCGAACGAGTCGAGCGTCGCGCGCGTCGTCGAGGCGTTGCGGAAAAAAGCGGATCTCGATTTCTCGCAATACAAGCCCACCACCGTCATCCGTCGGTTGGAGCGGCGGATAGGCGTGTTGCAGTGCCGGAGCGTCGAGGACTACGTGCGCAAGATAGAGGCGTCAGAGAAGGAGGCGAAGACGCTCGCGAAGGAGTTGCTCATCGGGGTAACTAAATTCTTCCGCGAACCGGAGGCGTTCGAGTTCCTCAAGCGGGAGATCGTTCCGAAGATCGTCGAGAAGAAGGAGGGCGAGCCGTTGCGCGTGTGGGCGGTCGGATGCTCGACGGGCGAGGAGGCGTACTCGTTGGCGATGGCGTTCGCCGAGTATCTCGACGAAATCGGCTCCGCGCTGGAGGTGAAAATTTTCGCGACGGACATCGACGACGACGCGCTCGAACGGGCGGGCGTCGGGCTCTACCCGGACACGATCGTCTCCGAGATGTCGCAAGAGCGCGTCGAGCGGTTCTTTTCGCGCGAGGGGACGAACTACCGCGTTTCCGAACGCATTCGTCGGATGGCGGTGTTCGCCCGTCACAACGCCATCGTCGATCCGCCCTTCAGTCGCCTCGATCTCGTCGTCTGTCGGAACCTCCTGATCTACTTTCTGCCCTCCGCCCAAAAGCGCGCGCTCTCCTATTTCCACTTCGCCTTGCGCGAGAACGGCTACCTCTTCCTCGGCAAGAGCGAGACCGTCGGCGACTTGATCAACCAGTTTAAGAGCGTCGGCGGCGACCAGAAGGTGTATAAAAAAATCGGTTCGGAGGATTCGGCGCTCTTCGGGCGCGACGCTCTCACCATGATGCGGCGCGACGCCCGCCGAGGCGAGTCGGACGCCCTCTCCCGTCGCGGCGGCGCTCGC
Source organism: Ignavibacteriales bacterium (assembly GCA_014727845.1). Lineage (GTDB taxonomy): Bacteria > Bacteroidota > Ignavibacteria > Ignavibacteriales > Ignavibacteriaceae > WJMR01. Next base: position 7,713 of record WJMR01000365.1, on the reverse strand, counting down.
TCGTTGCGCGTCGATCGCGAATACCGTTCGCTGATGGAGCCGTTCGAACCCTCCGCCATACTACTCGACGAGCGAGACGAACCGACGTACGTTTTCGGCGAAGCGGGACGCTTCCTGGCGATCGGGAAGGGGGAGCCGAATCTCAACGCGTATCGGATGATGCCCGACAATCTCGCGGCGGCGACGAGGTCCGCGGTGCGGGGCGCGCGCGAGGAGCGGAAGCGCGTGGTGTGCGAGGGGATGGTCGTTACAACCTCGAACGGCAAGGAGCGCGTGGACGTCGTCGCGTCGCTCGCCTATCCCGACGCCGACGCGGATCGATCGGTCTTCGTCGTTTTCGATACGGCTCGACGGAAAGAGTCGGACGACGTCGAGGAGGAGGTGATCGACATGGACGCGGTCGCCAAGCGACGCATCAAGGATCTAGAGCGCGAGTTGGAACTGGCGAAGGGCAACCTTCAAGCCACCGTCGAAGAGCTCGAGACTTCCAACGAAGAATTGCAGGCGACCAACGAGGAGTTGCTCGCCTCGAACGAAGAATTGCAAAGCTCCAACGAGGAGATGCAGTCGGTCAACGAGGAGCTTATCACCGTCAACTCGGAGTATCAGAAAAAAATCGACGAGCTGACTCGGCTGACGAGCGACTACGACAACCTACTCGACGTCGCCGACGTCGGCACGCTCTTCCTCGACGAGGCGCTGCGCGTGCGGAAGTTCACGCCGCGACTCCGAGAGGAGTTGGGGATGCGGGACGCGGACGTCGGCAGACCGATCGATCACTTCTCGCTCGCGTTCTTCTACGAAGAGTTCCTCGACAATCTCCGCGACGCCGCGCTAAACGGAACGCGAACCGAGCGCGAGGTGGTGACGGCGAACGGCGTCTATCAAATAACCGTCCAACCCTACATCGATTCCTTCGGCGAACGCGACGGGGCGCTCGTCACACTCGCCGACACGACGCGACAACGCGAGATGTTCGATCGGATCAAGCTGCTCGCCGAGACCCTCGAGCGCAGCCCGAGCGTCGTCGTCCTCGCCGATCCGAATCCCGCGATCACCTACGTCAACGAAAAATTCACCGAGGTGACGGGCTACACGCTCGAAGAAGTGCGCGGGAAAAATCCGAACGTGTTGGCGTCGAGGAAGATGCCGCCCGAAGAGGCGCGCAAGATGTGGCGCAATCTCGTCATCGGAAAAAGCTGGGAAACGAACTTCAGCAACCGCCGTAAGAACGGCGAACTCTATCACGAGCGAGCGACGATCCTGCCGCTTAAGAACAAGGCGGGCGAAATAGCGCACTACGCGAAAGTCGCCGAGGACGTGACCGAGCAAGTCGAGTTACGCGAGAAACTGCACGTCGCTCGCGAGGAGTACGATCATCTGGAAGCCGCGTCGGGAGCGGGCGAGACGCCGGGAACGTGGGCGCGTTACGTCGGGGTTTGGGAGGAGGACTTCAAGCGTCGGCGCACCGAGTGGTCGGCGGCGTGCTATCGGATGTTCGGCGTCAAGCGTTCGGCGTTCTCCCCCGCGCGGAAGACGATTATGCCGCTCGTCGCGAAAGAAGATCGGAAGGCGTTGGAAGGCGCGTTGAAGGAGGCGAAGAAGACGGGCGCGTCGATCGACGTCGCGTTCGGATTGGCGAACGGCAAGCGGACGTTGCGGCTAAAGGCGAGCGTCGCGAAAATCGGAGGCAGACCCGCTCGACTCGCGGGCGTCCTCTTCGACGTCTCCGACGAGGCGAAACGCTTGGCTCGCGCCGAGAAAACGATCGCCGAATTAGAGCGCCGACTCGCCTCGCTCGATAAGAAATAATCCTACGCGTACTCGCGCAACTCCTCGTACCGATGCTCGCGCTCCTCGCTATGCTCGCGCTCCTCGCTATGCTCGCGCCCGTCACGGAACCGCCGCGCCTGCATTTGCAACGCCTCGGTGAGTTGGTTGAGGTCCTCCGCCGAGCGCGCCACCTGACGCACGGCGTCGGCGCCGCCGGCCACGACCGAGTTGATTTGCTCGACTCGTTGGGCGACCGACTCGGCTTCGTCGGCTTGTTCGGCGCTCGCGTTGGAAACGCGCGAGATGGTTTCGGCGACGCGCTTAGACGCCTCGATTATCTCCTCGAGCGACGCCCCCGCCTTCTCCGCCAACGCCTTGCCTCGGAACACTTCTTCCTTGCCGCCCGAGATCGCTACGACGGCGTTCTTCGCCTCGCTCTGCAAGCTCTTAATCATCTCCGTGATTTCCTTCGTGGCTCCGACCGTCCGCTCGGCGAGTTTCCTCACTTCGTCGGCGACGACGGCGAACCCCCTGCCATGCTCGCCGGCGCGCGCGGCTTCGATGGCGGCGTTGAGCGCGAGGAGGTTCGTCTGATCGGCGATGCCGTCGATGACCTCGATGATGGCGCCGATTTTCGCGCTGCCGGCGCCGAGTCCCTCGACCGACTCGGCGGCTTTCCCGACGACCTCGGCGACGCGATTCATACCTTCGACGGCGGCGCGGACGATCTCGCCCCCTTTCGTCGCCAACTCTCCCGAGCGGGTCGCCTCTTCCGAGGCGCGGGTGGCGTGCTCGGAGGTCTCGACGACGTTGCGCGTCATCGCGTTCACCGACTCGGCGACGCGCTCGATCTGCGCCTTCTGTTCCATCGCGCCCGCGGCGAGCTCCTCTGAGCCGGAGGAGATGTGCTCGGAGGCGGCCGCCGCTTCCTGCGCCGCCTCGTTCAAGCCGCCGATCAACCGTCGCATATTGCCGACCGATTGATTGAAGCCCTCGAAGAGCTTGCCCACGTGGTCGTCGTCGCGCGCTTCGAGGCGGACCGAAAGGTCGCCTTCGGCGAAGCGCTCCATCTCGCGGACGATCTTCTCGACGCTCTCGTCGAGGTACCGATTTTGCGATTCCGATGAGGCGACGGCGAGTTCCACTTTCCGCTCGACGCTTTGCTTCTCCGCGATCAGCGCGGCTTTGCTTTCCCCGACCCGGGTCGCCATCTCGTTAAACGCGCGCGCCAACGCCCCGATCTCGTCGCGCGTCTCCACTTCGGCGACGGCGTCGTAGTTGCCGCGCTTAATCTCGTCAACCATATTGTGCAGGCGTCGGATGGGGCGCGTGAGATCGCGCGAGAGGTAGATCGCCAAAACGAATCCCGCCAGCAACGCCACGCCCACGACGATCCCCGACGCGCCTTGAAACGCGACGGATTGGCGATCTCGGTCCGCGACGACGTCGTTAATGCCGTCGTTGATGCGCGCAGAAACGGTGTCGAGCTTGGCGACGAGCTTGTCGCGTTGCGCCGTCAACTCCGTGGCGCGATAAAATTTCGACCAGTAATCGTCCGAGAGTTCGTACACCCGTTGTTTCTGTTCGGCGGGAAGCCGCGAGGTTCGGACGATCGCTTTGATTCGTTCGGAGGCGTCGCGCACCATCGGGATGTATTTCGATTTGCCTCGGAGGAAGTAATCCTTCTCGCGTCGGCGCGCGGTGAGCATCTCGACGGTCGCCGACTGTAGCCCGACTTCCTTGACGATGTCCTCGACGGCGTGGATCGATTCGCGGAGCGCCCCTTCGGCGCCGAGGTCCTCGTTTAACCCGAGCATCTCGACGGCGGCGACGAGATCGCCGAAGGTGGCGCGATACTCCGCCATCATATTGGCGAGCCGGAGTATCCGAGGATCGTCGCGATAGGGTCGAGTCTTCTCGAGGAATTCGTTCGCCAGCGCGTCGGCGCGATCGGCGTGGACGAGGTCCTTCGTGTTGAGGAAATCCTTTTCGCTCGCTCGCGCCTCGAGCAACGTCGTCTTCATCACCCGAACGTCGTCGCGTTCGTTCAGAACGGTCACCGTCTCGTAGGAGAACACGCCGACGACGACGGTGAGCGCGAGCAACACAAGCGAGAGGAGGACTATCTTACCAAACACATTTAGTCGCTTATACCAGTTCATCGTTTACCTATTAGTCGCTTCATATAAGAGTGAGTCGTAACCCGAGCGTCAACGTCGTTTTCAAGAAATTCGGACTCGTAGGATACGAAGCCGAGATTATCTCGGTGTTACGAGAGCGTTAAGAGTGCGTAACGAGCGCCCGTTTACGTTGAACGGTATTTTCGTTAACTTAATAGGTTACTCTTATTTCGCGCATCGATATGACCCGGAACACCGCCGACGGCGACTATAGGGGAACGGTCCTCGTCGTCGAGGATATGCCCGCGAACATCAACGTGCTCTTCGACGCGCTGGAGCGCGACGGTATCCGCGCCCTCGCGGCGAAAGACGGAGAGACGGCGCTCGACTTTCTCGAGCGCGCCCGGCCGGACGTGGTTCTTCTCGACGTGATGATGCCCGGCATCGACGGGTTCGAGACGGCGCGTCTGATAAAGGCGAACCCCGAGACGCGCGACATTCCGATTATCTTTCTGACCGCCCTTGACGACGCGGAGTCGAAGGTGAGGGGCTTCAACGTCGGGGCGGTCGATTATATCACTAAGCCGATCCGAACCGAGGAGGCGCTCTCGCGCGTCAACGCGCATCTGCGGCTACGGCGGCTCCGGCAAGAACTCGAGCAAGCCAACGAGCGTCTCGAAGACCGCGTCCAAGAGCGCACCGCCGAGCTCCGTTCCGCGCTCGACCGCGTGGACGCGCTGTTGAGGGAGGTGACCGCCCTCAAGAATAAGCTACAGGACGAGAACGTCCGATTGAAAAAGGAGATTGGCAGGGGGGAGGAGGGGCGCGAAATATTAGGCGAAAGCGAGGCGATGAAGGAGGCGATCCGACAAGCGGCGCTGGTCGCCAAATCCGACGCGACCGCCTTAATATTGGGCGAAACGGGGGCGGGCAAGGAGTTGATCGCGCGGGCGGTGCATCGGTTGAGCGACCGCCGCGAGAAGCAGCTCGTGAAGGTCAACTGCGCGGCGCTTCCCGAGAACCTAATCGAGAGCGAGCTGTTCGGACACGAGAAGGGGGCGTTCACGGGCGCGGTTAATCGGAGCGTCGGACGGTTCGAGCTCGCCGACGGGGGGACGTTGTTTTTGGACGAGATCGGCGACTTGCCGTTGGCGTTGCAGGCGAAACTCTTGCGCGCCTTGCAGGAGGGGGAGTTCGAGCGGGTCGGGGGGGCGCGCACCATTAAGGCGGACGTCCGCGTCGTCGCCGCGACCAACCGCGATCTCCGACAAGCGCTCGAGCGGGGAACCTTCCGCGAAGACCTTTACTATCGGCTCAACGTTTTTCCCATCCGCGTGCCTCCGCTACGCGAGCGTCGCGGCGACGTGCCGATCTTGGCGCGCGCGTTCGTCGAGCGATTCGCGAAACGGCAGGGACGCGAGCCGCTCGAGATTCCGCCCGACGTCATGAAAAAATTCGAGGCGTATCGTTGGCCCGGCAACGTGCGCGAGTTGGAGAACGTGATCGAGCGCGCGACGATTCTCTCGCGGGGAGACGTTCTCTCCTTCGACGAGCCGCTCGTCGCCGAGGGGACGCTTCTCGCCGCCTCCGAGTCGCCCGCCACGTTGGCGGAAGTAGAACGCGCCCACATTCGCAACACGCTCGAGAAAACGGGCGGGAAGATCGAGGGGGTAAACGGCGCCGCTAAAATCCTCGGGATCAACCCGAGCACGCTCCGCGCGCGAATGAACAAACACGGCATTACCCGTTCCGTCTAACCGCGACCGTCCGAAACTCGCTTCGGACGCGGCTCAACCTACTTCCGACGAAAGCGCGCCGTGAAGTGCCGCAGCATCGGCGCCTCCTCGACGATCTCGTAGCCGCGCAACGCCTCGCGTTTGGCGAACGTCTCCAAGACGACCTCGACGACGTAGTCGATATGACTTTGGGTGTACACGCGTCGCGGAATCGCCAAGCGCACCAGCTCCATCGGCGGGGGAACGTAGTTCCCGCCCGCGTCGTTCTTACCGAACATCACGCCGCCGATCTCGACGCCGCGGACGCCGCCTTCGAGATAGAGCGCGGCGACGACCGCCTGCCCCGGGAACTCCTCGACGGGAATGTGCGGCGCGAACCGTTTCGCGTCGATGTAGATCGCGTGCCCGCCCGGCGGTTCGATGATCGGAACGCCCGCCGCGACGAGCTTCTCGCCGAGATACTCGACGCTACGGACGCGGTAGGCGAGGTAGCGCTCGTCGAGAACTTCCTCGAGTCCTTGCGCGATCGCCTCGAGGTCGCGCCCCGCCAATCCGCCGTAGGTCGGGAACCCCTCGGTGACGATGAGCAGGTTGCGGCACCGCGTCGCCAGCTCTTCGCTACGGAGCGCGAGGAACCCGCCGATGTTGACGAGCGCGTCTTTCTTGGCGGACATCGTCGCGCCGTCGGCGTGCGAGAACATCTCGCGCGCGATCTCGAGAAGCGACTTGTCGGCGTACCCCGGCTCGCGCGTTTTGATGAAGTAGGCGTTCTCGGCGAAGCGGCACGCGTCCAGAAAGAGAGAGACGCCGCGGCGGTCGCACAGCTCGCGGGTCTCGCGGATGTTCTTCATCGATACGGGCTGCCCGCCGCCCGAGTTGTTGGTGACGGTGAGCATCACGAAGGGGACGTTCTCGGCGCCGCGCTCGTCGATGAATCGGTCGAGGGCGTCGAGATCGACGTCGCCTTTGAAGTCGGCGCGGACCTCGGGTTTGCGCCCCGTATCCGTGAGGAGATCGACCGCCTCGGATCCCGCGAACTCGATGTTGGCGCGCGTCGTGTCGAAGAAGGTGTTCGCCGCGAACGCTTTCCCCTCGCCGCCGAGAACGGTAAAGAGAATCTTTTCGGCGGCGCGCCCTTGGTGCGTCGGGATGACGCGCTCCATACCCGTGACGTTCCTCACCGCCTCCTCGAAGCGGTAGAAGCTCTTCGAGCCGGCGTAGGATTCGTCGCCCCGCATTATACCCGCCCACTGCTCGGCGCTCATCGCGGCGACGCCCGAGTCGGTCAGCAAATCAATCAGCACGTCGTCGGCGTGGACAAGAAAAACGTTGTGCCCCGCCTCGTCGAGGATCCGCTCGCGCTCCGCGCGCGTGGTGAAGCGGATCGGCTCGACCGCCTTGATCTTAAACGGTTCGATGATGGTTTTCATTGCGTCCTCTTGTAAAGTCGGTCGGATAGGTTTTCATCGCGGATAAATTAGCGTTCCGCCGAGCCGAACGCAACCCGCCGAGGAGCGGCAAAATATTCGTACCTTTGGCAAACGGATTTCCGAACATCAACAGAACGGACGCGAGCGATGCGAGACATTATATTGATAAGCGTGACGGGCGAGGATAAGCCGGGTCTCACCTCGTCGATAACGGGAATTCTGGCGCGGTATAACGTAACGGTGTTGGACGTCGGGCAGGCGGTGATCCACGACGCGCTCTCGCTGGGGATACTCGCCGGTATGCCGGCCGAGGCGGAGTCGTCGCCGATCCTGAAGGATATTCTCTTCCAAGCGCACGAGCTCGGGGTGCGCGCGAACTTCACGCCCGTCACGCCCGACGATTACGTGAACTGGACGCTGCAACAAGGCAAGCCGCGCTACATCCTCACGCTCCTCTCGCGCCTCATTAGCGCGGAGCAGATGTCGTCGGTCGCGACGATAGTGGCCGACGCGGGACTGAACATCGACCGGATCGCTCGGCTCTCGGGCAGGCCCCCGTTGGACGAGAGCGAGCGTCCCTCGCGGGCGTGCGTCGAGTTTACGTTGAGCGGATCGCCGAGAGACGTGGCGGGGATGCGCGATCGGTTGCTGGAG
>WJMR01000364.1 GCA_014727845.1 Ignavibacteriales bacterium | reverse complement strand
TCTTTGCGGTTGTCGCCTTCTTTGCGGTTGTCGCCTTCTTTGCGGCGGGTTTCTTCGCCGCGGATTTTCTCTTCGTTTCGGCGGATTTTTTCGCGGCGGATTTTTTCGTTCCGCCGGAGGTTTTCTTAGCTGCCATATCGCGTTCTCCTTTTATGGCGCGTAGGATAATCTCATAATATGCGGAAAAGCGTCGAGTGACGCAATCGCTCGTCGGGTCGTTACGCCTTAGCGACGGCGATCACGACTTCCTCGTCGCCGATCTTCCAGGTTTTCCGCTCCTCTCCGTTTGCGCCGTCGTAAGCAATTTTGTCGGCGAGCGTTTCGACGCGCACATATTCCTCGCTCGCCCGGACGGCGTCGGCGAAGGTATTCGACCCCTTCAGCGAGACGACGATCCGGTCGGTAACCTCGAAGCCCGCGTCCTTGCGCATATTCTGTACGCGGTTGACGAACTCGCGAGAGAGCCCCTCGGCGATCAGCTCGTCGTCGAGTCGGGCGTCCAACCCGACGGTCATTCCTCGGTCGGCTTCGATCGCCCACCCTTCGGCTTCCGACGACGCGATCTCGACGTCCTCGGGTTCGACGAGCGACTTGGCGCCCGCCGTCTCGAACTCGACCGCCTCGCCGCGCTCGAGTTTCGCGATCTCCTCGGCGCCGAAGCCGCGAATCGCCTCGGCGACCGCGTTAACCTTCTTGCCGAATTTCGGACCCAACGCCTTGAAGTTCGGCTTGGCTTCTTTCGTCGCCAACGCGGAGGCGTCCTCGACGAGTTTCAATTTCTTAACGTTGATCTCCTCCTTGATCACTTCGCTCGTCGCTTCGAGCGCCGCGCGCGTCGCCTCGTCGGCGGCGACGGCCATAACGCGGAGCGGTTGGCGTACTTTGAGATTCGCCTTGGTGCGGGCGGCTCTCGCGAGAACCACCGCGCGCAACGCCGCGTCCATCTTCGCCTCGAGCGCCTCGTCTCGATACGTCGGCGAGGGATACTCGGCGAGATGCGCCGATTCGGCCGACTCCGAACCCGTCGTCGCGTTCAGCGTCCGATATAAATCCTCGGCGTAGAACGGCGCGAGGGGCGCGAGGAGTTTCGCCGTCGTCATCAGGCATTCGTAGAGCGTTTGATACGCCGCCAGTTTCTCCCGGTTCATGTCGGATTTCCAGAAACGACGGCGGCTCCGTCGGACGTACCAGTTCGAGAGCTTGTCGATTACGAAATCGTTCAGCGCCCGCGCGGCTTTCGTCGGGTCGTAGCGCTCCATCGCCGCGTCGCATGCGGCGACGGTCGCGTTGAGCGTCGAGACGATCCACCGATCGATCTCGAGCCGCTCCTCGTAGGGGACGAACGCCTCCGAGCCGTCGAACTCGTCGATATTCGCGTACATCGCGAAGAACGAGTAGGTGTTCGTCAGCGTTCCGAAAAACTTGCGATGCGCGTCGGCGAGGTCCTTCTCGTTGAAGAGCGTGGGTCGCCACGGCTGGTTGTTCGTTACGATATACCACCGCGTCGCGTCGGCGCCGTACTTCTCGAAGAGCGCGAACGGATCGACCGCGTTGCCGCGCGACTTCGACATCTTCACGCCCTTCTCGTCCAACACCAATTCGTTGACGAGGATGTTCTTGTAGGCGACGCTATCGAAGAGCGTCGTGCCGATGGCGTGGAGCGTGTAGAACCACCCGCGCGTTTGGTCGATGCCTTCGCAAATGAAGTCGGCGGGGTAGTTCGCCTCGAACAGTTCTTTATTCTCGAACGGGTAGTGCCACTGCGCGAATGGCATCGCGCCGGAGTCGTACCACACGTCGATCAGCTCGGGCGTGCGGCGATACGTCTTTCCGTTCTTCTCGAAAACGATCCGATCGACGTGCGGTTTGTGGAGGTCGAGCGTCTCGAGGTCCTTGACGGGCGTCTTTTTTCCGTCCTCGACGTAGATTCCCTCGCGTAACTCTTCAACGCTTCCGACGGCGAACATATCCCCGTCTTCGGCGATCCAGATCGGCAGGGGCGTCGCCCAGAAGCGCTCGCGGGAGAGCGCCCAATCCTTGTTCTCAGCCAGCCAGTTGCCGAACCTGCCCGCTCCTACTTCCGGCGGTTGCCACGTGATCTCCTTATTCAGCTCCACCATCCGATCGGCGACGGAGGTGGTTTTGATGAACCACGACTCGTTCGCGTAGTAGATAACGGGCACGTTGTCGAACCGCCAACTGAACGGGTAACTGTGCTCGATCGTTTCCTTCCGGAAGAGCTTGCCTTCGATCTTGAGTTGTTTGATAATCTCGGCGTCGGCGTCCTTAACGAATTGTCCTTTGTACGGCTCCACCTCGTCGGTGAATTTACCGTTCCGCCCGACGGGTTGTAGCATCGGCAGGTCGTATTTCTTCGAGATATCGTAATCGTCCTGTCCGAACGCGGGGGCGATGTGCACGATGCCCGAGCCGTCCTCGGTGGAGACGAAGTCGCCGACGATAACGTAGAACGCCTTCTTGTCGGCTTTGACGAACGGAAGGAGTTGCTCGTATTCGGCGCGCTCCAACTCGGCGCCCTTACGCTCCTCGAGGATTTCGTAGTCGCCGTCGGGAAAGAGCGTCTCCAGCCGAGCGCGCGCGAGCGTGATCGTCTTCCCCTCGTGTTTGATCTTCGCGTAGTCCACGTCCGCCCCCACGGCGAGCGCCACGTTGGAGATCAGCGTCCAAGGGGTCGTCGTCCAGACGAGGAAGTAGTCGTCCTCGCTCCCTTTGCGCTTAAAGAGGACGTACACCGACGGGTCCTTCGTCGTCTTATAACCGAGCGCCAACTCGTGCGAGGAGAGCGCCGTCTCCGAGCGCGGGCACTGCGGCACGATCTTGTAATCCTTGAAGAGCAAGCCGCGGTCGAAAAGTTGCTTGAGCGACCACCAGACCGACTCGATGTAGTCGTTGTCGCACGTGATGTAGGGGTTGTCGAGATCGACCCAGTAGCCCATCCGATCGGTCATCTCCTCCCACAGGTCTTTGTAGCGGAAGACCGACTCGCGGCAGGCGGCGTTATATTTCTCGACGCCGAACGCGGGGATCTCGCTCTTGCTCTTAATGCCGAGCGCCTTCTCGACCTCGATCTCGACGGGCAGCCCGTGCGTGTCCCATCCCGCTTTGCGCGCCACGCGGTAGCCCTTCATCGTCTTGTAGCGGCAGACGAGATCTTTGAGCGTCCGCGCCATAACGTGGTGGATGCCGGGCTTGCCGTTCGCCGTCGGGGGACCCTCGTAGAAGCTGAAGGGCTTTTTCGGATCGCGGGTTTCGACGCTCTTGTTGAAGACGTCGTTGTCCTTCCAGAACTTCAGCGTCTCGAGTTCCGTCTTCGGGTGGTCGTAGCTCTTGCCGTATTGCGTAAACTTCTTCATAGTACTATAGATTAGTATGCGTCTCTTTTTCGTGTCGTTTAATAAAATCGATCTCGGATAAGACGAGCTCGCGGAGGTCTTGTTCCAGCCGGGATTTCCGTCGCTCCAGCTCGGCGGTCGTTTGCTTCAGCTCGGCTTCAATTTCCTTGGCGCGGCTTTTCGCTTCTCGGATGGTGAGTTCGGCTTCCCGCCGGGCGTCGGTAACGTTGCGTTCGTACACGCGGACGGTCTCCTCGACGGCGGCGAGCGTCTTGCGGGAGTCGAACGCTTCGAAGAGCGCGGCGCCGAAAAGCGCGAATCCGCCGAGCGCCGTAACGCGCAAGGTCTCGACGACGACGATCGAAATCGTCGGGAAAACGCCGAAGAACTTTTCCGAGAAGAGCCAAACGAACAGCGCCGAAAGAACCGCGACGACGGCGACGATCGTCGAGACGACGGAGATCGAGCGGGGCCAATCGAACGAGACGGCGACGAACCATCCCGCCACAAAACACAACGCGCCCAAGCCCGCCCATACGGCGAAGAACGGCGCGCCGAGTTCCTGAATTTCGGGGTGGAGGAAATTCGACGCGAAGAGAAGAAACGGGAGGAGCGTCGGCGCGATGTAGTCCGCCGCCGTCGGGGTTCGCGCGTCCGTCATAAGCGCCTCGTGATCTCTTTCATAATCGCGGTCATCTTCGGCTCGGCGACGCCCGCCGCGGCGAGGATGTCCTCCAGCTTCGCCGGCTCGAGCGCGTCCGGGAAGCACTCGTCGGTTATCACGCTCATACCCAACACGCGCATACCCATATGCACCGCCGCGATATCTTCGGGTACCGTGGACATCCCGACCACGTCCGCCCCAATGCCGCGCAGGAATCGATACTCCGCGCGCGTCTCGAGGTTGGGACCCGGCACGGCGACGTACACGCCGCGATGAGTTTTAATCTTCAAGTCGAGCGCGACTCGCTCTCCCAACGCCAACAGCTCGACCGAATACGGCTCGCTCATATCGGGGAAGCGGGGCCCGAGCTCCTCGTCGTTCTCGCCGATAAGCGGATTGTCGCCGAGCAGGTTGATGTGGTCGGCGATGAACATCAAGTCGCCTTTGCGGTAGTTCGGATTCATTCCGCCGCACGCGTTGGAAACGAGGAGCGTCTCGACGCCGAGGAACTTCATGACGCGGACAGGGTGAACGATTTGCCGCATCGTGTAGCCCTCGTAGTAGTGGAAGCGCCCTTGCATCGCCACGACGCGCTTGCCGGCGAGCGTTCCGAAGAGGAGCTTGCCCGAGTGGGACTCGACGGTGGAGACGGGGAAGTGGGGGATCTCCTCGTAGGGCACGGTCGTCTCGACGTCGATTTCCTCGGCGAGCTTGCCCAAGCCCGTGCCGAGGATAATTCCGACGGGGATCTCGCCTTCGACGCGCTCGCGCAAGAACTCGACGGATTCGTCAATCGTTTTTCGCAACTCGGTCATCGTCGTCCTCTTCGTCGGATTCGTCGGGGGTTAAGTCGTCGGCGGCGAGTTCCGCCTCGCCGATCTCGTCGTCGATTTCGTCGCCGTCGATCACCGGACTTTCGGTCGGTCGGAGCGTTTCCTCGGCGTCGTCCAGCTCGCGCGCGAGGGCGTCGTAATCGGCGCCCAAGAGTCGCGCCTGACCGGCGACCATCGCGCGGAGTTTCGAGAGGACGGCGCGCTTCTCCTCGACGATCGTGAGAATCTTGTCCTTAATATCCTGCTCGTAGCCCTTGGCGCGTTCGAGAATTTCGCGGGCGCGGCGTTCGGCGTCCTTGACCGCCGTGTCGGCTTTCTTCTCGGCGTCCTTATAGATGACGGCGGCTTGCTTCTTGGTGGATTCCATCGCGCGCGAGGTGTTCTCGTTGGCGCGGAGGAGCGTTTGTTGGAGGTTCCGCTCGATGCGCCGAAAGTCCTCGAGTTGGCGCGCCTGTTCGTCGCGCTCGCGTTTGAGGCGTTCGGCGTCTCGCGCCAGCTCCTCGTAATCCGACGCGACGCGTTCGAGGAACGTTTGCACCTCCTCGACGTCGTAGCCGCGGAGGGCGCGGGTGAATTGCTGTTTCTTTATGCTTATCGGCGTTAGTTTCATCGATACGTTCGCTCGCCGAAGATCGCCGTCCCGATTCTGAGAATCGTCGCGCCTTCTTCGATCGCCGTTTCAAAATCATGCGTCATGCCCATCGAGAGTTCGGTCGCGCCCTCGACGTCGAGCCGTTCCTTAATCTCGCGGAGCTCGGCAAAGCTGCGTCGGGCGACGTCGGGATCCTCCGCGTAGGGGGCGATCGTCATCAGCCCGACGAGCGTCAATCGTTCGGATTCCGCGACCGTCTCGACGATCCGTTTGAGTTCGTCCTCCTCCTCGACGCCGAATTTCGTCTCCTCGCTCGACGTCTTTACCTCGATCAGCGCCTCGGCGCGGCGCTCGGCTTTTGCGTACTCCTTATCCAACGCGCGCGCGATCTTTATCGAGTCTATCGAGTGAACGACGCTCGCGGCGCGGGCGACGTACTTGGCTTTGTTGGATTGCAAGTGCCCGATAAAGTGCCAGCGGACGTCGTCGCCGACGTCGTCGTATTTGTCCCGAAGCTCTTGGGCGCGGTTCTCGCCGAAGTCGCGTTGCCCGGCGGCGGCGGCTTCCCGTACGGCGTCGGTTTCGAAATTCTTCGAGACCGCCACCAACGTTATCTCGGCGGGATCGCGACCGACGCGGCGGGAAACCTCCTCGATCCGCTCCCGTATTCGTCGCAGATTTGACGAGATCATACTTTTAAATAAAGAAAATGAAAGTAGGGGATTTTACCCTCAAAAGCAACGGAAATCCGACCACGCGCGGCGCGAGCGCGAGCGCTATGCGGTGGCGGATTATCGAGGGAAAGCGTAACTTATTGTTTGCCGTTTTTTGCGTTCGGCGTATTACGAGCCGCCGAGCCGAACGTGAAAAAATCCTCGAATCCTTTTCACCGCGGCGGCGTCAAACCGATGGAAGAATCAAAGCTAATCGAGCGCGCTAAAGAGGGCGACCATGCCGCGCTGGCGACGCTCGTTAAGAAGTACGAAAAGACGATCTTTAACTTTGCGTTTAAGATCTGCCGAGATCGCGACAAAGCCGAGAACACGATGCAGGAGACGTTCCTCCGCTTCGTGAAGAACCTGAAACAGTTCGACGGCAAGTCCAAGCTCTCGACGTGGTTGTATCGGATCGTCGTGAACAATTGTATGATGGACGCGCGCAAGCGCCAACGGCGACCCTTCGTGGAGCCGAAAGACGACGAGCGCGATTTCGAGGAGCGATTCGTCGCCGACCGGCTTTCGGCGCCGACCGCGACGGTCGAGAACGACGAGCTGAAACGCGTGCTCGACGAGGCGATCTCGAAGCTCGATCCGAGCTATCGCGTCGTTTTTATGCTTCGCGACGTCGAGCGCCTCTCGACGGAGGAAACCGCCGAAGCGATCGGCGTCTCCGAGCCGGCGGTGAAGTCGAGACTCCACCGAGCGCGCTCATTTTTACGAAACGAAATAACAAAAGCGTTTCAATCATGAAAGTGCAAAAGATGGAACGACCCGTCGCCGCGAGCGACGAGGGGTCCTGCAAAACGGTGATGTCGCATATCTGCGACTCGCTCGACGAAGACCCGACCTCGCCGAAGTGCGTCGCCATCCGACGACACCTCGAAGAGTGCGACGCTTGTCGCGACTATAAGGCGTCGATCGAGAAGACGATCGAGTGGTACCGCGAGTACGACGCCCCGCTCCCCGAAGGCGCGCACGAACGTTTGATGGCGCGACTCGGATTGGAGGACGCGTAAATTGTCCGACGAAAAACACACCTACGAGACGACCGTCGCGTTTTCCGGCGAGAAAATCGGCGAGCTGACGTCCGAGGGGCTGCCGAACATCGAAGTCGCCTCGCCTCCCGAGTTCCAAGGCGCCGAGGGGGTGTGGACGCCCGAACATCTTTTCGTCGCGAGCGCCAACGTGTGCCTGGCGACCACCTTCGCGGCCATCGCCAAGTTTTCCAAACTCGAATACGAATCCTACGAAGCCGAGGCGACGGGAACGCTCGAACGCCGCGACGGGAAGTTCGAGATCACCAAAATTGAAATTCGTCCGACCGTCGTCGTGACGAAAGAGCGTCGAAAACAACGAGCCGAACGGATCGTCGAGAAAGCCGAGCAAGCGTGCCTCGTCACCCGCTCGATGAAAACGACCGTGACGGCGAAACCGACAATTATCGTTAACGAATCGTAACACGCAAAGGGAGAAAGCGATATGCCTATTTTCGAATATCGGTGCAAATCGTGCGGCGAGAAATTCGACGTGCTGCATAAGTCGAGCGCCTCGATCGGCGAGGTGAGCTGTCCGAGTTGTCAATCCGCCGAGGCGGAGAAGCTGCTTTCGGCGTTCGCGCCGAATGTGCCGGGCGGATTCTCGAAGACCTACTCGGAGCCGAGCGCGCCCCCCGCGCCGACGGGCGGCGGATGCGCCAACGGTATGTGCGGATTATAATTCGCGCCGATTCGATCTTCGGAGCCGACGTTCTCGCGTCGGCTTTTTTATGTACGGTTACGACTCGGCGCAAAGATCGATCAGCGCGTCGCGGAGACGTGAGTGGGCGAACTCGAAGCCGTCGTCGAGTAGTTTTTTCGGAAGGACGCGCTGCCCGTCCAGCAACACGCTCGACGCCTCGCCGAGCGCGAGCTTCAGTCCGAAAGAGGGCGCGGGGAGCCACGAAGGACGGTTGAGCGCCCGCCCGAGCGCCGAGGCGAATTCGCGCGCCGTCCTCGGTTCGGGCGCGACGGCGTTGACGGCGCCGACGATCCGCTCCCGCGTGAGCGCGCGGTAGAGAACGTTCGCGAGATCGTCGAGGTGAATCCATGGAAGGTAGCGACGCCCGTCGCCGAGCGGTCCGCCGAGGAACCATTTGAACGGCGTCGTCATTTTCGGCAACGCGCCCCCCTCGTCGGAAAGCGCGACGCCGATCCTCGGAGAGACGCGTCGGACGCCGAGTTTCTCGATCTCGCTCGCCGCCCGCTCCCACGCGACGCACACCTCGGCGAGGAAGCCCTCGCCCGGCGCGCTCGATTCGTCCAACGTCTCCTCCCCGCGGTCGCCGTAGTAGCCCGTCGCCGAAGCGCAGATAAAGACGCTCGGCTCGGCGTCCCGCGTCTCCTTCGCGCGTCTCGTCGCTTCGACGATCGCTTCGGTCGAGCGCGTGCGGCTCTCGACGATCGTCCTCTTATACTCGTCGCTCCATCGCTTCCCGACGATCGGCGCGCCGGCGAGATGAACGATCGCGTCCCCGTCCTCGATCAGTTCGGCGAGCGCGTCGGGCGTCCGATGATCCCACTCGACGACGCTCGCGGCGAACGGAAGCGCTTTGCGTCCGCGCTCGGCGTTCCGCGTCAGCGCGATCGTTTCGATTCCCTCGACCGCCATTTTCTTGCCGAACGCGCCGCCGACCAAGCCCGTCGCGCCCGTTAATAGCGTTCTCGTCGGTTTCATTCTCGCTCCTTACGTTTCTCGTTTGTTACTTCGTCGCGATCGTCAGCAGCTCGAAGTCGTCGGGCGTCGGTTTATCCTCTCTCGAAAACGCGCCGAGTTTCGCGCCGAAGATTTCGACGCTCCGAAAACCGAGCGACTCCAAGCGCCACCTGATTTCCGACGGCGCGTAAAATCTCTCGTTGGTCTCGATCGTCCGTTCCACGTCGTCGTCGTCGGTAAAGGTTACTTTGCCGGATTGGCGGAAGGTCGCGAGATCGAATTCCATTTCGGACTCGGCGGATCCGTTCTCTTGCGTGGGTTCGGAGAGGAAGTCGGTGGAGCGAAGGATGGGGAAGAGCGCGTTCAGCGCGGTGAAGACGAACTTACCGCCCGGTTTCAGCGCGCGCGCCGCGCCTTTGAGGATGGCGTAGTCCATCGCGTCGGTTTCCATCAGCGAGAAGCCGCCTTCGCAAATCATAATCGCCGCGTCGAACTCGTTCTCGAACGGCAACTCGCGCGCGTCGCCTTGTCGGAACTCCACATCGGCGCCCGCCTCCTTCGCCTTCTCCCGCGCGCGTCGGATCTGCGCTTCGGAGAGATCGACGCCGACGACCGAGAAGCCGCGCTTGGCGAGCTCGATAGCGTGCCTGCCCGTGCCGCACCCGACGTCCAGAAGCCGAACGCGCTCGCCGCCCAATTCCCTCTCCAGAAAATCGCACTCGCCGAGCGTACCGTGCGTGAAGCCCTCGCCGTCGTAGCGGCGGGCGTAGTTCTCGAATAGCGCTTCATACCATGGTTTCATTGTGGTCTCGTGTTTTAATTTTGAGTTGTCGTGCATAATAACGCATTTGTGCAAATTCGCGAAACGACAATCGATTGTTTTGGCGGAAATAGCGGCGCGGCGGGTTTCCGACAAGATAGCGATTGGAAAGGAGCGCGCACTTTAATAAATTACAAGATTATTCAAACGCCGATTTTTATCGGCGGATAAGGCCCCCGGGCGAACGCGCCACGAGCCGATCCGACTAACATACTATAATAGATTACCGGCCGATCTCGACATTATGAAATACGCAACCGATACGCTCGCCGACGCCCGCGATCCGAAGACGGGCGCGATACGGTGGGGCAAACTTCTCCTCGATAAACGCGTGTATATTCCAATCCTCGTCCTTCTCGCGGCGGCGGCGGTGTGGGCGGCGTTGCCGAGCTCCGCGAACGAGCTTATTCCCACCTACGAAGTTAAGCGGGAGAAATTTCTCGTCACGCTCACCGAGAGCGGGGAGATCCGCGCGGTGAACGCCGCGAACGTTTCGGCGCCGAGAGTGCGGCGCATCTCGTTGAAGATTGTTTACCTCGCGCCGGAAGGCGACTACGTGCAGCCGGGCGACACCGTATGCCGCTTCGACCCCGCCGAGGCGACGATCGAGTTACGGGAGGAGGAGTCGGAGCTGGAGGTGAAGATGTCCGAGAAGCGCCGGGCGCTCGCCGACCATAAATCGACGATGACGCGGATGACCGCGGATTTGAAGAGCGCGGAGCTCTCCTTCGAGCTCTCCAAGCTCAACCTCGAGCAGATGAAGTATGAAGCGCAATCCAAACAGGAGGAGGCGCGCTTAACGCACCAACGCAACGAGCTGGAGCTGGAGAAGGCGCGGCAGTCGGTCGAGTCGCAGCGGATCATCCAACGCTCGGAGATGGAGAAGATCAACCTCGAGATCGATCAGAACCGAGGGGACGTCGAGCGCGCGCGTCGAGACCTCGAGAGCATGACGCTTACGGCGCCGCGCGAGGGGCTGGTGGTGTACGGCAGGAATTGGAGCACGGGGCGGAAAATGGCGGTCGGCGACGAAGTGTGGGGCGGTATGCCGATCGTGCAACTGCCGGATCTCTCGGCGATGGAGAGCGAGACGTACGTGGACGAGGTGGACGTCGGGCGCGTCTCGGCGGGCTTGCGCGCGGTCGTTACGCTCGACGCCTTTCAGGACAGCTCCTTCGAGGGGGTCGTGAAAAGCGTGGCGCGTTTGGGCAAGGATAAGGAGGGGGCGAGCGCGCTGAAGGTGTTCGAGACGATCATCTCGATCACGGAGCAATCCGACGTGCTGAAGCCGGGGATGTCCACGCGGAACAAGATTATCCTCAACGAGATCGACGACGTGCTGTTCGTGCCGCAGGAGGCGGTCTTCGAGAAGTTCGGCAAGCGCTATGTGTACGTGGGGGATAACGGCGCGTTCGAGGAGCGCGAGGTGACGCTCGGCGAGAAGAGCGAGGACTTCGTGGTGATCCGCGAGGGCTTGGAGGAGGGCGAGCGGGTGACGCTCCGCGATCCGACGATCGACATTAATCAAGAAACCGACGGCGCGACGAACGGCGCCGAGTTCCCCTCGTAGCGTATGCAAGCCGCCGAATCCTTTCGCATCGCGCTCGAGTCGATATCCGGCAACCGATCGCGCGCCGCGCTCACCGCGCTCGGCGTCGTTTTCGGCGTCGCCGCCGTCGTCGCCATGGTCTCCATCGGCGAGGGGGCGCGGCTCGAAACGATCCGACAGATAGAGTTGCTCGGCGCCAACAACATCATCGTTAATCGGAAAAACGACGAGAACGCCGACCAAAAAATCTCATCGCCCGGCTTGACGATCGAGGACGCCGAGGCGATCAAGCGCGTCAATCCCTATGCGCACAGCGTCACCCCCTCGCGCGTCGAGCGGATCGTGACGAGCTATAAATCCAACGTCGAGACGTTCGCCGTCGTCGGCTCCACGCCCGACTATCCCGAGACGTTCAACTCGAAGGTCGCGCTCGGCTCGTTCTTTAAGTCGTTTCATATGGACGCCTCCTCCAACGTCTGCGTTCTCGGGGCGGGCGTCGCCGATAAGCTCTTTCCGTTCGAGGGGTCGTTGGATAAGAAGATCAAGATCGGCGACCTTTGGTTCGACGTCGTGGGCGTGATGGCGCGGAAAGCCGCGTCGGGAGCGAGCGGCGCGGGTATGCGCGACTTCAACGACGACATCTACGTCCCGTTCACGACGATGACCGACAAGATCGAGGTGGTTGACGAGGAGACGCAACGACAACGCCGGGACTACGGCTATCGGCAACGGACGCGCGTGGCGCTCGACAAGAGCTCGGTCGATCGGTTAACCGTGAAGGTGAGCGACCCGGACGCGATCTCGGAGGCGGCGCACCTTGTGAAGCGCACGCTGGAGCGGCGGCATCGCGGCGCGAAAGATTTCGAGGTGGTGTTGCCCGAGCAACTCTTGGCGCAGAAGCAGAAGACGCAGCGAATCTTCAACGTGGTGATGGGCGCCATCGCGGGCATCTCGCTGCTGGTCGGCGGCATCGGCATTATGAACATTATGCTCGCGAGCATTTTGGAACGGACGCGCGAGATCGGCGTCCGGCGCGCCGTCGGCGCCACGCGGGGGGACGTGCTTTCGCAATTCCTCTTGGAGGCGACGACCATCAGCGTCGCGGGGGGTCTCGCCGGCGTCGCGCTCGGCTACGTCTTCACCCAACTCATTTCAAGTTACGCCGGCTGGACGACCGTCGTCTCCGTCTGGGCGATCGTCTTCGCCTTCGTCGTCTCCGTCGCCACGGGCGTGGTCTTCGGATATTACCCCGCGAAGAAAGCCGCCGAACAAAACCCGATAGAATCCTTGCGCTATGAATAACGCGACGCTCGTTCTCGTTCTCTCGCTCGTCGGCTTATCCGCCGCGCGCGCCCAAACCCCCGACGCCCGCGTCCTCACGCTCGACGACGCGATCGAAATCGCGTTGGAGCAAAGCTACGACGTCCGCGAGGAACGCTACGAACTCGAGAGCGCCGAGAAATCCCTCGAAGCGGTCAAGCGCGGATTGATGACCTCGCTGAACCTCGAGCTCGACGCGCCCGAATACGTCAACCAACTCAAGAGCCAGTTCAACACCGAGACGGGCGCCGAGGAGTTCTTCAAAGTCGAGAACACGACCGTCGAAGGAACGCTCTCGCTCGATCAACCGATCGTCTTCACCGACGGTCGGCTCTCGCTGTTCGGAACGCTCCTCTGGCGGGATCAGAATTCCGAACTCGGCGCGGGCGTCGAGGAATACTACACCGACGTCGGCGTCCGTCTCGTGCAACCCCTCTTCACGTTCAACGATCTCGGCGCGGATTTGGAGCGAGCGGAAATCCGACTTGAACGAACGCGACGCAACTACCTCGTCACCGAGCAAGACATCGTCTTCCGCGTCACTTCCGCGTTCTACGCCGCCTACCAAGCGGGCAGACGACTCGACATCGCGCGGGAGAAGCTCGAACAGACCGAGGCGTCGTTCGAGACGGGGCGGAACAAATTCAAGGCGGGTCTCGTGCCGGAATCCGAGGCGCTCCAGCTGGAGGTGGAATACGCCGCCAGCCGCAACGAAGTTCTCGACGCCGAGACGCGCGTGAGCGACGCGCTCAACGAGCTGAAGCTCGCGCTCGGTATGGAGATCGAGGAGCCGATCGACGTGGTCGCCGAGATCGAGTTCGCGCCCGTCGAGATCGATCGCGAGCGGGCGATCGCCTTCGCGCTCGAACGGCGACCCGAAATCGAGAACGCCCGCGACAACGTCCGCCTCCAAGAACTCGAGGTGGAGGAGACGAGCGACCAAGGCGACGTCCAAGCGAATCTTATCGCCAACTACGGCATCAACAAGAACGACGAGCTGATCGACGAACTATGGAACGACTTCGCGCAAAACCGAAGCGTGACGCTGAACGTGCGACTGCCGTTGTGGGATTGGGGACAGAACCGACTCCGCACGGAAGCCGCGATAGCCGAGTTGAAGATAGCGCAATTGAGAATCGAGGAGGAGCGGAAGGGAATAGTGAAGGACGCGATTAGCTTGCTCGATCGGCTGGAATCCGCCAAGGCGCGGGTGGCGCTGCTCGAGAAGTCGCTCGACGTGGCGCGCCGCAGTTACGACATCTCGGCGAACCGCTTCGCGGCGGGACAGATTACGGGCTTCGAGCTTTCCCAAACGCAACTCCGCCTCACCGAAACGCGACTCGACCACTTGAGCGCGTTGATCGACTACCGCACCGCCCTCGCCGATCTCAAACGACGGACGCTCTACGATTTTGAGAAGCAAGAGTCGGTCGAGCCGTTCTATAAGCTCGATTAAGGCGATCCTCCGAACGCCGCGCCTACCGCGGCTCCGCGCCATCCAACAACTCGACGACCGCGTCGTAGGCGAGATCCACGCCGAGCTCCCGCACGCATTTGAACTTCACGTCCTCCCGCGCGCACGTAAGCGGTCGGGGGGAATAGACGAAGCAGGGGGCGCACGCCAGCCCGAGCGAGACGATCCGATGCGGAACGCGCCATGGCCGGATATAGTTCGGGTTCGTCGGTCCGATAACGGCGGCGGTCGGGGTTCCCGTCGCGGAGGCGACGTGCATTAAGCTCGAGTCGTTCGTCGCGAAGGCGCGGCACCGCTTAATAAGCGCGGCGCTTTGGGCGAGGTTGCCGCTTTCGACGGCGACGCATCGCTCCGATCCGACGCCCGCCACGACCCGCCCCTTCAGCTCCCGCTCCTCGGGTCCCCCGAAGACCAACACCGCCGCGCCTCGTTCCTCGATCAACCGCTTCGCCAACGCCGAGAACCGCTCGGGCGCCCAGCGGCGCTTCTCGTGATTCTTCAACGTCGAGCAGCCGGGATGAAAACCGACGAGCGTTTCGTTTCGCCACCCGCGTTCCTCGAGGAAGCGCTCGGCGAAGGCGACGTCCTCCTCCGAGAGGGGGAAGGAGTAGGGGGGCGCCTCGTCGGCGTCGAATCCGAAGAGCGCCTCGACCAGCTTGACGTTCTCCGTCGCGTTGTGTCGGTCGTCGCTTTCCGTAACGCGGAGGTTGTTGAGGAAGCCGAGGTTCGCCGCGTCTTGGCGGAGGTAGCGCGCCGCGACGCGCGTCTTCGCGCCGATCAGTCGGGCGACGAGATTATACTCGCGGCGGTTCGTCGGATAGACGTTGATCGTCGCGTCGTATTCGCCTCGGAGGGAGGCGAGGAACTTCAGCGAGCCGAAGGCGCCTTCCTTGAGGAAATCGAAATGCGTCGTCTCGTCGAAGAGCGCCGTTCGGTCGTAGATATCCTTCACGCCTCGAAACATACAGAGCGCGTCGAGCCGGACGTCGGGTCGCCGGCGCTTGAGGATCGTCGCCGCGGGGGTGAACATCAAGGCGTCGCCGATGCCGGCGAGCGCTAAAGCCAAAACACGCATAAGAAAAAGGCGGCTCGCGAGCCGCCCTTTAGTTCGTGAAACATAACCGCGTTAGCCGGCGGACGTGTCGTCGGTTTGCGCGGGTTCGGGTTCCGGCGTCGGCGCGGGTTCCGGCGTCGGCGCGGGCGTCGTCGGCGCGGGTTCGCGTTCGAGCGCGGGGGGTCGCGTCGGCGCGCTCGTCTCCTCGGCGGCGGGTTGCGTCGTGTCGCCGTTTTGTTGGCGTATCAAGCGACGGTAATTGTCCTCGAGCTGTTGAATCGTCGGATCGTTGGGGTAGTAATCCCGCAGCATATCGAGCACGCCGATCGCGTCCTCGTACCTGCCGAGGTTCTCGTAGGTTTCGAGGAGGATGCGGTACGGGTTGTGATACGATTGGACGTCGCTCGGATCGGCTTCGATCCGTTGGAGCGCTTGGGCTTCGATATCCTTGGCGATGTCGCGATACTTATCCATCGCGTCGGCGCGGTGGTAGAGATTGCCGACGTCGAAGAGGAGCCGGTAGTCGAGCGGAATGATGTCGCGCGGAATCGCCGCCTCCATCTCGTCGAGCACGGCGATGGTCTTGTCGATCCGTCCCATGTTGAGATAGTAGATGGCGAGCCGGATGAACGCGTTCCGATAGTTGTGCCCGAGTCGTTCGTGGTTCTCGTCGAAGAAGATGTCGGGGTTGTTGAGTCCTCGGAACTTCATGCCGGGCTGGTAGTCCGCGCTTTGTTCCTTGTCGTGCCCCAGCACTTGCTCGCGGAGTATGGGCTCGTTGACGTATTCCATCCCCGCGGGTTTCTTGACGGGCACGACGCGCCTCGCCATTCCCTCCATCAGGAGGTAGTCGTCGAGTCCGAGGAGCGAGTTGGTTTGGGTGGTGACGGCGAAGTAGATCGGTCGCTCCCAATTGTTGGATTGGATGATTTCGAGCGCGACGAGATCTTGCACGCGCGCGGCTTTCACGCCGCCATAAACCGCGGCGTGGTTCATCGTCCAGTTCAGCTCGCCGCCTTCGGTAAGGAGGACGCTGTCTTTGAC
>WJMR01000363.1 GCA_014727845.1 Ignavibacteriales bacterium | reverse complement strand
TCCTCGCCCGCGCGCTCTATTGGTTCGATCTCGACGAACGGGCGATCGACGAAACGCTTAACGAGAAGCCCTTGCCCGAAACCGCCGAACGATTGGCGAAATTGATGATCGAGCGGGCGCGCGTTAAACGAGAGACACAGGCGCGCTACCTCGAAGGCGAACCGCTCGAAGCGGCGCTCGCCGAATAGAGCTTACCCCCCAAAAACAGAAACCCATCTGTTCCCCTAACCGACGCGACCGTAGCCCCCGGTCGCGTCATTTTTTTGTATGCATACGGGCGTCCGACCGGTTGCCTTGCGTGCGCTACGAGCGAGGCGCCTTGTTAGGCGAGGCGCCTTGTTAGGCGAGGATAAAAAAAGCGCGACCCTCGTCGAGTCGCGCGCCTTGATTGGAGCCCTCGTTCTAATGTCGGGCTACTCGCCCTTTTCGACCTTATCCAACAACCAATCGATTTCGTCGCCCACCATCGTCTCGCGTTCCAAGAGCGCCTCGGCGAGCGCGTCGAGTTTCGTGCGGTTCTCCTCGAGCGTCCTCGTCGCCCGCCCCCACGCCTCGTCCAAGAGTCGCTTGATCTCTTCGTCGATGACCCGCGCCGTTTCGTCGGAGTGATCTTTCTCTTGCGCGATTTCATGACCCAAGAAGACGTGATCTTCGCCGACGGCGAAATAGACCGCGCCGAGCTTATCGCTCATTCCCCATTGACATACCATCTTCCGCGCGAGCGAGGTGGCTTGCTTCAAGTCCATCGCCGCGCCGTTGGATATCTCGTCGAACTTCAGGCGTTCGGAGGCGCGCCCGCCCATCAGGAGGGTCAGTTTGTCCTCGAGGTAGGGCTTGGGATAGTAGTGACGGTCGCGCTCGGGCGTTTGCTCGGTGGCTCCGAGGGATTGTCCCCGAGGCACGATCGACGCCTTTTGGAGTGGGTCGGCGTTGGGGAGGGATTTCGCCAAGAGCGCGTGTCCCGCCTCGTGCCAGGCGACGAGTTCGCTCTCGCGTTCGTCGAGCTTTTCGTCGCGTTCGGACCCGAGGAGAATTTTATCGCGCGCGTCGTCGAAATCTTCGGCGGTCACCGCGTCTCGCCGGCGTCTTCCGGCGAAGAGCGCGGCCTCGTTGACGAGGTTGCGCAGATCGGCGCCGGAGAAGCCGACGCACCGCGCCGCCACGTTCTCGAGATCGACGTCGTCGGCGATTGTAACGTTTCTCGTGTGTATCTCGAGCGCCTTGGTTCGCGCCTCTCGCTCGGGGAGCGTCAACGCGATCCTTCGGTCGAATCTTCCGGGACGCGTCAGCGCTTTGTCGAGCACGTCGGGGCGGTTGGTCGCCGCCAAGACCACGACCGACTCGTTCGGGCTGAATCCGTCCATCTCGTTAAGTATCTGGTTGAGCGTTTGCTCGCGCTCGTCGTGACCGCCGCCCAAGCCCGCGCCGCGCCTTCTGCCGATCGAGTCCAATTCGTCAACGAAGATTACGCTCGGCGCCTCTTTCTTCGCGTTTGCGAATAAGTCTCGTACGCGCGAGGCGCCGACGCCGACGAACATCTCGATGAACTCCGATCCGCCGATCGAGAAGAAGGGAACGTCCGCCTCGCCCGCGACGGCTTTCGCTAATAGCGTTTTGCCCGTGCCGGGCGCGCCCGTGAGCAATACGCCTTTCGGAATGTTCGCTCCGAGCTTTTTGAAGCGCTCGGGCGTTTTGAGATAGGCGACAATCTCGCGGAGATCTTGTTTCGCTGCTTTTTGGCCCGCCACGTCGTCGAAGGTCGTTTCTTCGTCCGAAGCTTCGACGCGTTTGGCTTTTGATTTCCCCATACCGAAGAAACCGCCTTTGCCGCCGAACATACCGCCGCCTTGTTGCCCTTCCTTGATCTTCTTGCCCATATAGACGAAATAGCCGATCAGCAGAATGCCGGGCAAGCCCATAAGGAGGAGGTACCAAATCCATTGAGCGTCGTCGGCGGAAACGGCGCTCACCTCGACGCCGCGCGCTTCGAGCGTGTCGAGGAGGTCCTCGTCCTCGAGGGGCGGTTTATACGAGCGATACGCGTCGTACGCGGTCGTATCGCCCTCGCGAGCGCGCGCGAACGGTTCGGCGAATTCGCCCCGGATTTCCGACCCCTCGAACGTCGCGGATGTAATCGTTCCCTCTCTCGTTTGTGATTTGAATTCGGTATAGGAAAGCTCGACGCGATCGTCGCCGAGCGTGCGTTGAATTATCGCCAACGCCAGCCACGCAAGCGCGAACGCGGCGATCCAACGCATAAGCGATCCGCCCCCGCCTCGTCGGCGCGAGATATGGTTCCGTTCGTTCATAATAGTTGTCTTTCTCTTTCGTTAAACGTAGCGAACTACGATCGCGACAAGCAACGCGACGGCCGCGGCGATGAAGAATATGTCGAGCGCGGCGACGCTTCTCGATACTTCGCCGGCGCTCGTCGTTTCGCTCCGACGCCGCTCCTCTTCGGTTAATTCGTCCCGTCGCGACGGCGCGGCGGCGGCGATAATTAGCGCCACCAACAAACCCGCGACGAGAAAGGGGAGCCAGAAGACGCCCATTAACATCCCGCCGAACGGCGCCAGCCATAAGCCGCCCGCCCACGCGCCGAGGAACACGAGCGCGAAGAGCGGCACGATCGCCGCGCCGGTCCAATCTTTTCTAAAAAACAAGGCGAATACGCCGATCAAGACGATCGCCACGAGTAACGCGGTTATCAATTCGTAGATAACCATTATGATTAGCTCCTTCGTTGGTTCCGTAAATCGTTAAATAAAAAGGGGAACGAAAGCGACGTTCCGTTCCCCGTCTCGTCCGCGTCGGCGCGTTACCAAATGAGTATTTGTCGGCGCGTCGGATTCGCATAGTCGGCGTCCTCGTCGGTTCCGAGGATCGCAAGATTGCTAATCACCGTTTTCGCGCCGGCTTCGTAGGCGTTATTAATGGCGGCGTTGACTTCCGCCATATTGTCCACCACGCCCGTGAGCGTGACCGCGCCTTCCTCGACGGATACGTCCACTTCGACGCTCTCGACCCAAAGCGACCAGAAAAGATTGTCTTCGACGTCCTCCTTAATCGCCTCGTCGGATTTCCATCGCCACTCGACGTTGACCTCGATGTAATTCGCCACTTCCACGACGCCCTCGACGCCGGCGGCGACGTCGTCGGCGCGCCACTTCTCGGCGTTATTATCGACGTTGCCGTAGAGATACACTTTCGCGTTTCGGACGGTGACCGTTATGTTATGTCGGTCGATTATCGGATCCCACGCGAGCGCGTCCTCGACGCGTCGTTCGAGCGTCGTCGCGACGGGAACCGCGTCGGGGCGAACGAGCAAACGATTCTCGACGTTCGCCACGCCGTAAGTGTTCTCGGCTATTTGCGTCGCCGCGCGTTTGGCCTCGAGGTTGTCCACCGTTCCGATAAGCGTCGCCAATCCGTCCTCGAACGTCACCGTAATGTCGAAGGTTTGCGTGCGGGGATCGAGAAACAGCGCGTCGATAATCGCGGTCGTCACTTGATCGTCGCTCGCCTCGATCGGCTTGCGGTCCTTCGTCTTATCGGCGAAGTACTTCCAATTCACCTCGATTTGCTCGGTGTTGACCGAACGCACGCCCGTCGTGAACGTATGGGTTCGGATGTGTTTCTTCTCCGCCACGCTCTCGGCGTATCCTTTCACGACGACGTTCCCGCCGTCCACCTCGATCTCGAGCTCCTCCTCGGGAATAACGGGGTCGATTTCGTAGATACGAAGGATGTCGGTTTTTATTTCTTCGTCGGATCTTCCGGGATCGTACGTCACGGAAATGTTATTTTCGATTCTCTTGACGCCGGCGGTTCCGCGCGCTTCTCGCGCGGCGAGCGTACGTTCGACGTAGGATTTAACCTCGCCTTCGAGCTTGACGACGCCGTTCACGACCGCGACGGAAATACCGTCCGCGTCGATCGCGGCGTTATACATCAGCGCCGTCTCGATTCTCGCCTTAACGGCGGCGTCGGATTTCTCGATCGGCACGACCTCGATTAGGTTCACGACCGATCGTACGCCGCGCACGCTCGAAGCGATTTGCGCCGCGTAGCTCTTCGCCAATAGGTGCTCGACGGTTCCGTCGAGCGTCGCCACTCCGTCGATAACCTCGACGTCGATTAAGTGCGCCGAAACGACCTCGTTTACTTCAAGATTCTCGTAAACGGCTCGGGTAATCTCCGCGTCGGTAAGCGCGTCGTCCGTCGGGGCCGCGCTCGCGACGGCGAACAAGACGAACGTCGCCGCCGCGGTCAGCAACGCCGTAGTTTTCGATAGTCGGTTCCTCGTTTTCATAGGTACTTCTCCTCGATTTTCATTCGTGTCGATTTAATAAAGTCCTTGGTTTAAGGTTCTTGGTTGCCTATTGAGCTACAAACACGGCGCCAACCGCAATCGGCGCGGTTATGCGGTTCATAAGAAATCAACGACGGCGCTTATTCGGTTATTTGCCGAAACGCCGGGGCATTTGCCCCAACGCTCGGTCGATTTGGGCGGGAAACGCTCTCGTCGAATCCGAGAATACACAATAATATATAGGGGCGTCGAGATGTATTCGGTAAACCCGCGTTGGCACGGCGGTTGAACGTTATCAGGCAAACAACAACGATACGAATGAAACGCAAAGGAGATTGTATGGAACGGATGAAAGGAAAAGTAGCGATAATTACCGGAGGCGCCGGAGGTATCGGCGTCGCGGCGGGAAAGCTTTTTAGAGAAGAAGGCGCGAAGGTGATGCTCGTCGATCTCTACGAGGACGCGCTTAAGGAAGCCGTCGAGAAGGTGGGCGGCGAGGATACGTCGTACGCCGTCGCGGACGTCTCCAAACCGGATCAAGTGAAAAGTTACGTCGAGAAGGCGAAAGAGAAGTACGGCTCGATCGACGCGTTTTTGAACAACGCCGGAATCGAGGGCGATATTAAGCCCGTCGAGGAATATCCCGTCGAGTTGTTCGATAAGTTGATCGGCGTAAATATTCGCGGAACATGGCTCGGATTGAAGTACGTGATGCCTGTGATGAAAAACCAAGAGAACGGCGGCGCAATCGTTATGACTTCCTCGGTCGCCGGCTTGGGCGGTATGGCGGGCTTAATGCCCTACGTAACCAGTAAGCATGGATTGGTCGGGATGACGCGCTCCGCGGCGCTCGAAGGCGCGGAGAAAAAGGTGCGCGTCAACGCCGTTAACCCGTCGCCCGTCGATACGCGAATGATGCGCTCCTTGGAAAAGAACATGGGCGACGAGGAGAAAGCGAAGGAACAATTCAACCAAATGATCCCGCTGGGTCGCTACGCCGAACCCGAGGAGATCGCCGATCTCATGCTCTTCCTTGCGAGCGACGAAAGCAAGTTCATAACGGGCGCCGTGCATGCGATCGACGGCGGAATGACCGCGCAAATATAAAGCGCCGACTAATATTTATAGCTTATACTATTAACTCTATAATTAAAGGATAAACGATTATGAAACGATTAATTAAATTACTTGCGTTCCCGCTCGCCGTCGCGGCGTTCGTTTCGTGCGGCGAAGAGGCGGAGGATCCCGCCGAAAATAAACTTATCCTCGAGGCGACGGCGACGGTGAACCCGACGTTCGACGAAACCGAACATGGCGTGATTACGTTCCGCACCGCCGATATGGGAATCGACGTGTTCGTCGATATGAAAGGACTCGAAGAAGGCAAGCAATATCACCTGCGCGTTCACGAGTACGGCGATTGCGCGGACCTCGACGAGAAGAATCTCGGCGCCGTGTACGACTACGACGCGGAGGACCAAGTCGATATGAAAGACGCCGACAAAGCGGGCGATCTCGCGACCGAGTTTATCGGCGAGAACGGCGGCGCGGTTTTCGATTACACGAACAACACGCTCCGTCTTCAGGGACCGCATTCGATTTTGGGGCGTTCGGTCGTGCTTTACGAAGAACCGCTTCACGACGAAAACGAGGAGACGCCCGAAGTCGGCGTCCAACCGAGGAAAGTTGCGTGCGGCGTAATCGGAAGATCGGAGACGAAACCGGAAGATTAGTTGACGGACGATAACCGAACGAGAACGCGGCGAGGCGATCGACGAATCCGCCAAGCCGCGTTTTCTCTATGTGAAGCGCTATTCGAGATAGAAAATCGTTTTACTCTCGGCGGCCAAGCCGAGATCGTCTTCGGCGCGAACTTCGATCACGTGGGCGCCCGAGGCGAGCGGCGCGGGGAAGGTTCCGCCCCACAGGTGCGGCGATCGCCATCCGCCCCACAGCTTGCCGCCGACTTCCGTCGGATAGACGCCGGCGTTTTGAAGATCCAAGAGCCGTCCGAAGAACGGGTCGGCGCGTTCGACTTGCGGAACGACGAACCACGCGCCCGCGTCGATTCGCGCCTCGACGATCGTCTTCTCGGAACCCGCGAAGACGTTGACATAGAAATCGGCGCCGAGCGAATCGGGCGCGACGAACGCCGAATCCCAATCGTGGTTGTCGTCGATCCAGACGTTCATCTGATAGTCGTCCGGTCGGCGAGCGGCTTTGAACCGGAGCGAGAACTCGGCGCCCTCGAACTCGGCGATCCAATAGCCCTTCGGCGCGCCTCCGGCCATCGGCGCTTCGGGAACGCCGAGATAGTCGCGCTCGCCGCGTTGCCAGCTGCCGCATGTCGCTCCCGCGATTAAGTGCGCGTGTTCGCCTTCGCCGCGGAAGCCGCGTTCGGCGGCGTAGAATTCGATCCCGTTGATGTGCCAATGCCCCGCGACGGAGAGCGCGGCGGGCCGCTCGCCGATGACGGCGAAGAGTTCGTCGAGGTTCTCGACGTCGCGGAAGGGTATGTGCATCATCAGGACGACGGGCTTCTCCTCGGGGAGGAGGGCGAGGTCGTTGCGGAGGAATTCGAGTTGGAGGGAATCGACGCCGCCATGGTAGTTGCCGTCGCCATCCTCGCGGACGGTGTTGAGCGCGACGAAGTGGACGCCGCCATAGTTGAAGGCGTAGTAGTCGGGACCGAAGACCCGCTCAAAGCTCTCGTCGTTGCGCGCCTCGTCGGGCGCGTCGTAGTTCCGGTCGTGGTTTCCGAAGACGTACCATGTCGGGCGTCCCGTTTTGCCGAAGGTTTCGGCGACGGCTTCGAAGAGGTCGAGGTTGTCGTTGACGACGTCGCCGAGCGCGACGGCGAAATCGTACTCTCGGTCGATCAGCTCGCGCGCGACGTCGAAGCCGAGGTAACGGACGTCGTCGAGCGTCGTGGGTTGCGTGTCTCCGAGGAAGGCGACGCGGAAGCGTTCGGGCGCGTCGATCTTCGTAAGCGGAAAGTCGATCGACTCCGGGAGCTCTTCCGTCGGCTCGACGCCGGAGAACCGAAGCGCGGGCGAGCCGCCGGGCTTGTGGCTGTGGAAGAATTGTGGGACGTTGCTCTCGTCGAGCGGAACCGCGGCGCCTTCGGGTTGGACGACAAAGAGGATCGCCTCCTCGCCGACGGGGATTTCGTAGCCCCCGCTTGCGTCGGTGAGAACGACCTCGACGCCGTTCGATACGGCGACGCCCGAGGCGGGGCGGTCAACGTCCCCGAAGCGGCCGTTCCCGTCGGCGTCGAAGAAGACGACGCCGCTCGCGGTTTGCGCCGAGAGAGAGCCGACGAAAAACGCGGAGACGATGATGAGGAAAAACAAGCGATGCATAGCGCGCCCTTTCAATTAGTGATGCGAAAAACCGAAACGAGAAAAACCAACGACGAAACATAACAAACGTAGGCCGATTGCGCGTAACGCGAACGTTACCAACGCGCCGCCGTCGTTTGCGAAAAAGAGGAAGTTCGATTATTTTGTTGTTTCCCCAAAACGAAGGATGAGAGAGAATGAAGGGATTTCTATTGGTAATTACGTTTATCGTGTTGGTGGGAACGCTACAGGCGCAGAGCCCCGGCAAGACATTTGGATTTGGTTTAATCGTAGGCGATCCGACGGGCGGCACGATTAAGCTTTGGACGGGCGGTACGAACGCGATCGCGGCGCACGTCGGCGGCTCGTATTTCGGCGAGATCCGCATCGGCGCGGATTACCTTTGGCACTTCAACGCGTTCAACTCGCGGATGTTTAACCTGCACGCGGGCGTCGGCGGAGCGATCGGTTTGGGCGACGGAGGCGGACCGCTCCACGACGCGAACTCGGACAACTTTTATAATCGCGGCGACGACGCGGGCGTCGGCATTGGCGGTAGGGGCGTCGTCGGCGTGAACTTTTACACGCCCGGCGCGCCCGTAGAGATCTTTCTGGAAGTCGGTCCGTTTATCGGCATCGTCCCCGACGTCGGCTTCGCCTTCGACGGCGCGCTCGGCGCTCGGTACTATCCGTAAGGAATAACGACGCGGTGGTTTTCGGCGCTTATCCGAGCGTAAGGTAAGGATTGTACTAACCAATCGCCGCCGCCTCCTTCCTCTCCGCGCTCGAATAATCCGCGTCAAGACTATGAAGATGATGTTGCTGAAGTAGCGCACTCGAATTGCGATAGCCCGAGGGTGAAATCTCTCGGGCTCTTTTTATTTAAGAGTGGCTTGACAATGATGCAAAATATTAGTACGCTCAAATGCAACATTGGGATGTTAACGGTATCAAACCACAAAACAAACATCAATCGATGGAGGAACAAGCTATGTGGGCCACATTCCGGATATATGTAATCGCTTTCGCGACGTTCGCTCTCTGCGCGAGTACGTCGTACGCGCAGTTCGAGCGCGTCGGCGGACCGTACACGGTTGACGCGAACACGGTTATGCTGCTTCATTTCGACGACACGTCGAACGTCGGCTTGAACGAATCGCCGCTGACCGACGACGCGATTATCGAAGCGAAGTCGTCGAGTTCGTATCATTTAATTTCGCACAGCGCCGATTCGTTGGTGGATTTGGGAAGTTCGCTCTACCTCGAGAACGACTCCCGATCCGACTCGGTTTATGTGCACGTACCCGACAACAACAATCTCGATTTGACGGGCGATTGGACGTTGGAGGGATGGGTGAATATTTTTACGTTCGGTACGGGTCCCGACGATTGGCGTTGGGTTCCGCGTTTGCTGATGAAGCCGGGCGCCGACATTTTCTGGAAGCCGAATTTCTGGGTAGAGATGTGGGGCAACACTCGACTTTACGCGAACGGGTTCTATACCGAGGATTACGGCGGTCAACACTTGGCGGTTGACTCGAAGCCGAATTCCTTCGAGCCGGGTAAATGGGCGCATCTCGCGTTTCTGAGGGATTCCACGCGCCAATTCATCGCCGTATTGGTTCATAACGAAGACCGCGAGCTGGTCTATTACGGAACGCGCGATTTGGGCGCCGATGGATTTGGAGACGCCGTGCCGCGCGTCAACGATTTGGATTTCCACGCGGGATTCGCCGGCGGCGGAACCGACAGCTGGCTGCACGGCTTCATCGACGAGCTACGCGTCAGTAACGTTGTTCGTAATTTCGCCGTTCCGCCGATAGTCTCGAATCTTACCGAGTTGCCGAATCAAACGACCGACGCGACCGAATACGTCGTCGAGGCGTCGATCGTTCCGTGGGTGCAAGGCGCCGTTATCCAAGACGCGACGCTCTATTATAGCGTTGACGGCGGCGACACCTACTCGACGGCGACGATGACCGATCAAGGCGACGACGTTTACCAAGGCGCCGTTCCCGCGCAAACGGCGGGCACGATCGTTCGGTACTACGTCGAAACGGCGGACGACAACGGACTCGTCGCGCGCAAGCCCGAGGGCGGAGACTTGAGCTTTGGCGTGTTCACCCCGAACAGCCAAACGCTCGAGTTGGATTTCGAGGGCGACCTTACCGACGGTTCGGCCTACGGGCATGAAGCGATCGCTCCGGACGCTCCGAACTTCGTCGCCGACGCGAAAGTCGGAAGCCAAGCCGTCGAGTTCCCCGAGAACCCGCCCGCTTCGACCGACTACGACTCGTCGTACCTCTACATCGAGTCGCCGTTCTTGACGTCGGAAGAGTTCACGGTCGATTACTGGTTCAAGTATGAAGCCGACACGGCTCTCCCGTATATTCGTATGATCATCCGTACGAACAACACGTCGGGATCGCAACACGTCGATCAGAACTACTACGTTCGCACCCAGCCCGACTTCGGTCTCCGCGCGCAATACGTCGTTAACCCCGACAGCGCGAGCCGTACGAAGGACAACGTAACGCTGCACATGGTAACGAAGACCGACACGGTCGGCGGCGAGATCACCGAGCACCCGGTTTGGGTTCCGAACCAATGGTATCGCGCGATCTTCCAGCGTAGCCAAGACGCGGCCGTTTTCGAGCTGCGCAACGAGAACGACGAGGCGATTTACCGCGTGGTTGACAACGAGGATATCGCGCTTAACCCGCCGATTTATCCCGCGCAAGGTCCGTTCTTGCTCGGTTGGGCGCGCAACTCGTGGGACGAGATCCCTCGTCGGTTCGTCGGTAAGATGGACGGCGTGAACGTCTTCAACTACGCCGCCTACGACTTGGACACGACCGACTACTGGAACGTTCCGGCGACGAAGGTCGGCGAACTCCGCGACGGAGACAAGCCGCTTTCGTTCGCGTTGGGTCAGAACTATCCGAACCCGTTCAACCCGACGACGACGATCGACTATACGATTCCCGAAGCGTCGAACGTTACCTTGGAAGTGTACGACGTGATGGGCGCGAAAGTTCGCACGTTGGTATCCGGCGCGCAAAGCGCGGGAACGCACACGGCGACGTGGGACGCTCATAACGACGCGGGCGTAAAACTCGCCAGCGGCGCGTATTTCTACCGCTTACAAGCGGGCGACAACGTCAAGACTATGAAGATGATGTTGCTGAAGTAAGTAACGCGCGTTATTTTACGATCCGGGGGCGCAAGCCCTCGGATTGTATATTTACATTAATTTGTGCCGCGGGTATAAGCAGTTCCTAATTCCGCGCTTATTTGCAGGGCAGACGATAATGACAAACCTCAAGAGACTAATTACGTTTACCGTCGCGGGAATCGTCGCGTTAACGACGTTTTCGACATTCGTTATCGGTTGCGGAACGGGTATCGAATACTCGCCCGATCCGGGAGTGCTTCGCGTGACGATGCGCGCGGATTATAGCAATAGCTATCTGGTCGAGCGCGCGGATTCGTATTCGGTTTTTACTTGGTACCAGAACCCGGCGACTGTTTTCCCGATAGGGGTAAATAACGGGGCGGTATATCAAGGAGAGAAATTCGCGTATCTTTATACATCCACCAATGTTATCCAGCGCACCGACGACCCCTACAATCTCTTCAGTATGGAGTTCTACGTCGGAGATATGTTTCAGATTTTAAAAGGCCTCGACGACGGTTCAATATCGCTCGACGAGATTGAACCCGCCGCAAAACGAGATTACGTCGCGCAAACATTGGAAGTTGATCCCGACTTCGGTTCCGGCGCGGGCGCCGTGGCTCCGCGGTCGGCGCCGTATAAAACGCACACAATTTTTGAGTCTTTTTTGCCGCCGGGCGATTATGATTCGCTTCAGATAGGTTTTTACGTCCCCGCAGGCAAAGGTCTGGACGATCAATATAATGTCGTGGATTGGAACAAAGTAAATATAACCGACGTGCAGGGTCGCCAATTTACCGTTCCTTTGGAGATTCCCGAAGACGAGAGCCCCATTTTATATTTCCCGACGAGTTTCCGTATAGAGGAGAACGCCGTCACGGAAATTTCGATCGTCGTCTCCCCGACGGTGGCGCTTAGTCGGTATCGGGATAGTTGGATTTTTGATCGCATGAAAGCGATTGAAGTCGTCGAGGTGAAGAATCCGTAGTCCGTTTGGGGCTGTGTGGTTCGCCGCGAGACGATAATCTAATCGGCGATAGGGTAAGCAATATCGGCGATATTTAGTCATTAACGAATTCGAAGTGAAGCGATGAAGAAAAATATGTTTATAGCCGCCGTCGCGCTTGCGGCGGGCGTGTTGTTCCTCTCGGCGTGCGAACGCGAAACCGATCCCGAGACGCCGAACCAACCGCCGAACACCGCGGTCGCCAACGTCCCGAACGATAGTTCGTTGCAACGCGCGGTGCTCACGTTTTATTGGGACGGAGAGGATAGCGACGGATTCGTTCAGTATTATCAGTATCGGGTCGTTAGCTACCTCGAACCGATGGGCATAGTCGATACGACCGAATGGAAGGACACTATCTCGACGACGGTCACCATCCCCGTTCGTTCCGACGCCGAGGAGAACTTCCAAGTCTTCCAGGTTCGCGCCGTGGACGATAAGGGCGCCGTCGATCCGACGCCCGCCGAGAAGCCGTTGTTCACCTACACCACCAGCTTCCCTTCGACGCAGATTCTCTATCCCGGGCAAGGCGAGAAGATGTTGATCGCCGAGACGATCACCGACTGGTGGCCCGGCATTCCGCTTAGTTTCGACGGTGTGGACACCGACGGAGATATCCTCCAATACGGATGGGCGGTTGACGGAGGCGACACGACATGGACCACCGACACCGCCGTGGTTATCGACCCGTCTCTGTTCGACGAACCGCTCGACGGTCAACACACCATCCTCGTAACCTGTATCGACGACACGTATTTGATGGACACGGTCGGTAAGAAGATAACCGTCGATCTCGTCTTCCCTTCGTTCGATAAGAAGGCGATTATCCTCGACGCGACCGACGAAAGCAAGTGGAACACGGCGTATTCGGTAGTGCCGACCGACGACGAGGTTGACGGCTTCTATCAATTAATGTTCCCCGAAGCCGATCAGTACGATCTAAAAGAGAATTTGAATCACTTTCCCGACATCGCGACGCTGGGGCAATACCAATGCTTGATTTGGCATTCGGATCACTATCCCTCGTCCGATCCTCAGCGAAGCCCTATTCACAACTACGTTAACCAGCTGCGTAACTATATGAACGTCGGCGGATACTTTATTCTCGGCGGGCATTTAATCTTGAAATCGTTTAACTGGAGCGAAGCCGGTCCTTGGGAATTCTCCGACTCGTCGTTCGTAGCCGAGTATCTTCATATTTTCGCCGCCGACGAGACCTCCTCGCTATGGTTGGATTTCAGGCGAGGCATCCCAAACCCGACAAACGAGGAGCTTCCGTACACCGAATTTTATATCGACGAGGCGAAGGTGAAGGGCACGTATGTTCGACCGCCCGGAGTCTCCGTCTACGGTCTTAATTCGGTGCAACTTATTACGGCGCCCGGCGGTTTCACGGAGCAGATATTCCAATACGACAACGATCCGGCGAGTAATCAGTTTGGACCCCGTATGCGGACGGTCGCTCTTCGGTATTACGGCACCGAGTTCCAGTCAATCATTCTCGGTTTCCCGATGTGGTTTGTGGATACGACCGACGCGATCGAACTCGGCGACGAGATGTTCAGACATCTCGGGTTGAACGAATAGGAATCTTATAACGCAAGGACTAAGCGAGATGATTATGAAATTTGCCAAATCCATTACGATTGTCGCGTTGGCGATTTTCGGGGCGTTTCTCTCGACGAGCGAAATCGCAATGGCGCAGAGCCGCGGCAAAGTCGCCGGCGTCGTGACCGACGCGCAAACGGGCGAGGCGCTGTTGGGCGTAAACGTGATTCTTAAGGGCACGCAACTCGGATCGGCGACCGACATGGAGGGTCGATACGCTATTATCGGCGTGCCGCCGGGCACCTACGAACTACGCGCCTCCTACCTCGGCTACCAAGCCGTCACCATCCAAAACGTGCAGGTGAAGACCAACCTCACCGCCAAGCACGACATCGAATTGAGCTCGGAGGAGATCGTAACCGAAGAGGTCGTCGTTGTCGCGAAGAAGAAGTTGGTGCAGCGCGACGTTACCTCGACGCGCCGAACGGTGACCCGAGAGGATATGAATCTCTTACCCGGCATAGAATCGACTTCGGATATTTTTCGGATGCAGGGCGGCGTTTATGAAGGCAATGTAAGCGCGGATGTGTTTGGCGGACAGGGGCAAAACGTAGCCGTTCGAGATAGCGACGTAAAAGATATTCACGTTCGAGGCGGCAGAGGCGGAGAGATCCTCTTTTTGGTGGACGGCGTTCCCGTCACCAACCCGATCTCGGGCGGCCATGAAGCGTTGAATATGAACGTCATCGCCGTCGAGCAAATCGAGATGGTCGCCGGCGCGTTTAGCGCGCAATTCGGCAAAGCGCAATCGGGCGTCGTCAACATCACCACGCGCTCGGGCGGCGAGGACTACCATGGCGGTCTCGAGTTCCGCACCGATCAACTCGGGCTCTTCGGAGAGAATTACAATTTCTCGCAAGGGGCGTTGTTCCTAAGCGGTCCCGAGCCGATCACTCGGCAACTGCTTCCACTTTTGGGCGTGAACGTACCCGGAAACGCCGGCTTCTTCTTTTCGATGAACGCGACGCAAGAAGATGGACGTCAAGATAACGGAAGGGTGCGCCAAAAAATGGAACTTTTTGGCGTCGAACTTAACGAGAAGCAAAACAACGACCAGAATATCAACGCCAATCTAAGTTACGAGCCGGCGAAATCTATGCGTATGAAGTTTTCGCTCAATACGACGCTGAAAGATTGGACGTTTTTCAACTGGCAGTATCGATACATTCCGGATAATATGCGTCGTGAAAGTCGCGATAACATTAATTATAACGTGATGTTCAATCACGTTCTCTCGCAGAACACGTATTACGCGTTGAATTTTGGCTATCTGAATATGGAATTCAATCGCTCGAACGACGGCAGAACGCCCGACGATTATTGGATGATTTCGAGAGACCTTTCGGGCGAAGTAGATTCGGTATATTCTACGGTGGAGCCGACCGCGGCGGATCCCGTGTGGTTGTTTATTCTTGACCCGAATATGTTGGAGACATTTTACTCCGAACAGAACGCGAGAGCGTACACGGGGAAGTTCGATTTTACGTCGCAATTTCACCCCGAGCATATGCTGAAAGTTGGAGCGGAACTCCAGTATTCGGACCTTTTGTATTATCAGAACGACAACGGCGGAACGGAACTCTCGCGATACGGCAGATACCTTTATCGGGGCGGCGAAGAAGCCGATAAACCGCTCGGTCCGCACCCGGAATTTGGCACGTCGCGTTGGTACTTCAACACCGCCGCCGCGGAAGGTTCGTTTTATGTCGAGGAAACGTTTGAAAAGGAATTTATTGTGTTGAACGCGGGCGTTCGAGCCGATTTTTTCTGGCTTGGCGATCAGGTGACGAAAGATTATTGGAAAACCCGCTGGGAAAACGTGACCAATCTTGACGCGGATTGGGATGATTACCTTTACGCAATTAGCCCTCGTTTTGGCGTTTCGTTCCCAATCTTGGAGGAGACGGTTATTTTCTTCTCCTATGGGCACTTTTCGCAACTTCCCGGAAAGGATGATTTATTTAAGGATCCTTATTCCGGCTCAAATATCGGCAATCCAAGATTGGATTACGAACAAACAATTCTTTATGAATTTGGTTTCACGCACCAAATCGTCGAGGATTGGGTTATCGACGTAAAAAGCTATGCCAAGGATATTTCCGATCAGTTGGGAAGGATCAATCTCAACTTTACCGGGGGTGGCACCAGCGAAACCGGGGAGACGGTATCGATGTCGGACAATATTTCTTACGGGCGAGCGCGCGGAATCGAGGCGATGCTGACGAAAGGATACTCCGACTTTACGACGGGGAAAATTACCTATACGTTACAGTGGGCGGACGGCTATAGTTCTTCGACGTACGAAGACGCGATTCGGCAGACCGAGAATCCCGATCAGCCAAGACCGATACGCGAAACTCGGCTCAATTGGGACGTTCGCCATCAATTGATCGTCAATTTTACGCTTACTTCTCCCGAAGGGCGTCCGATAGATCTTTTTGGATTCGAGCTTCCCGACGACTGGGTGATTACGGTCTTATTCAGAGCTATGAGCGGCGAGGCGTACACGCCGCACGTGCCGAACTCCACCTTTGCGGAGGAACAAAGACTACAAAACACCGCAACGGGACCAAACCGGTTTTATACCGATCTGAAGGTTAGTAAGGGCTTCTCGATGTTCGGTACGAAACTATCCATTATTCTAGATATCTTTAATTTATTCGACGCGGTTAACGCTTACACCGGAAGCGGTTTTAATGCTTACACGGGCAAACCGTGGGTTTACGGCGACGTTAATCACGGAAATGTCGAATATATTAGACCTTATCAGAAGGTCTTTTATGACATGACGCCGTATGTATATAGTCCTCCGCGTTACGCTAAAATTGGCATTAAATGGGAGTTTTAGGATAAAACCTATGAGAGTTATTATGAAGAACGCTTTTATCGTCGTCGCGATCGCTCTGTTGGCTTCGAGCGCGATCCACGCGCAGGAAATTCCCGAACCGACATGGGATTATAAATTTGTCACCACGGGAAACGTCAAGCAAATCATCCATAATACCGGCGTGCTAAACGAAGCGACAGACCGTATGGATCTCACTAAATATCCCTACGATTACCGCATGAATAGCGAGCACCCGATAGGTAGCGGCTACGATCACGTAACCACGATAGGGTTGCGGATTGGCGCGATAGTTAACGGCCAGCGCTTGGCGACTTACGGTTCGGGTGAGAGAACGGTCGAATGGGCTCCTTCCGCCGAACCGTGGGATACTATCTGGACGGTCGGTAAAGGCGACACGGTCGATATACCATACTGGCAAGACTATGTCGGCGTATCCGATATGGATTATATTTGCCATTACAATGATCATAACGAGTTTTCCAGGAATTTACCGCAACATACCCCGATTAATGTGGACGTGATACAGCAGCTTCACTCGTGGACGGGCGATAAGCTCGGCGAAACGATGATCGTCAACTTTTACGTTATCTTCAATCAGAAGGTTAACGAGGTTGTTTTCAGTATGTATTTCAACAACAACCTTGGACGTAAGTCGTATCCGGCCTGGGGCTACGACGACGAGTTACATTTCGTCGCCGATCATAATATGATGTGCGGCTTCGACACGCCGATACTACCCGACGGGAACGCCTCGGCGCTCGGGCTTCCGATAATTCCGCCGCCCAAAACGGGCGACCCGTTGGAATGGACGTTCCAGTGGTTCGACGTCGATCAGAACGGATTGGACGAGAATCAGAAAAACGACAACGATTTGTACTTATATTGGGCGACGACGAACGAGATACGACAAGACCAGATATGCGTCGAGCAGGGATCCAAAGGGTGGGTCAGTTGGGGGGAATATCCCTCCTACGAAGCCGGCGACACGGCGCTTATTACGATGGGAATGGTTTTCAGCGATCCCGAATTAACCGACAACGACGAGAAGAAACAAGACCTCGTCAAGAAGTGGTTGGAGATAAAGAGTTTGCGCGCGAGTAATTACAAAATCCCTTCCTCTCCCCCCGCTCCGGAAGTACGCGTCACGACTGCGGACGGAAAGATCCATTTGGATTGGACGCCTCCGAGCCAAGAGGAGGACCCTCGTTATTTCGTGGACGAAGTTCGCGCCGGTTCCGACAACGACACGATGCCGTTCGAGGGATATCGACTATATAAATACGTCCCGGATCCGCGTATCGAAGGGCAAGCCGTTAACTGGTCGCTCCAAGGCGATTACGATTTGATAAACGGCTATGGACAGGACCTCGGCTTACAATACGAGTTCGAGGACGAGGGGTTGCTTAACAACTTCACCTATTACTACACCGTAACCTCCTACGCACGAGCCGACTCGATCAAGCAGTTCTACGATCTTGAAAGCTCGAAAAACGAGAACGAGCTGGAGGTTATCCCGGGAACGGCGCCGCCGGAGAAGCCGGGCATCGTTCGCGTGGTTCCCAACCCGTATCGCGGAGACATCGCCTACGAGAAGTACGTGCCGCAGTGGGAGGAG
>WJMR01000362.1 GCA_014727845.1 Ignavibacteriales bacterium | reverse complement strand
TACGTAGCATTAGCCGGCGGGCTCCGACGAGGGGCTCGCCGGTTTTTTGTGTATCCGTGCTCGCGTTCGGCGAGGGCGATTTGAATGCGAACGTAGTGGCTTGCATTTAATTAAAATTATATATAACTTTTCTCAAGGTTATGATAACGGTAACAGGAATGTTGGAAAAGGGACAAAAAATTGCCGTTAACATTACCATAGTAGTTTGGGGAACCCCGACGCCGAGGAAGAGAAAACGGCGAGCATATACGAGAATAGACCGGGGCATTGGGACTTTCCTCGCTTAATCCGGAACGTTGATAGACGAACACGAAAGTCGTTGAAGCATAAGCGATACGAATAGCTTATAGATAACACAAACGACTCGGGCGAAAGCTCGAGTGTTCCATAACCAACAAGAAGGAGGAAGCGATGAAGAAAGCGCTTCTATTATCCGTACTATTTACGGCTTCGCTTTTCGCTCTGCCGTCGGTGTACTATATTAGCCCGACGGGAACGGGAACGGGGGCCTCGATAAGCGATCCGACCGATTTCGCGACGGCGGAAGCGGCGCTCGCCGAAGGGGACGTGATTTATTTCCTCCCCGGAACTTATTCGTTCCCGTCGAGCACCGATCATTTGAATGAGAATGTTGAAAACGTTTCGCTGATCGGGTTGGCGGGCGCCGAGAACACCTTTATCGACGGCGCCGGAACGTCCATTAAATGGGGCGTTATCCGCGACGGCTGGTATCTCGAGGGCTTGACCTTCCAAAACTTCGCGTTCTCGCTCGGATGGGGCGGCACGAACACAACGCTCCACGTCATCGGAACGGACGACCCCGCGAAGGAAATCCGCATCACCGAGTGCGTGTTCCGCAATAGCGGGAACATCACCATTTGGAGCGACAGCCCCGCGCACTTGAAGATCGACAATTGCCAAATCTACGACAACGGCGACATCACTTCCGAGGCGTACGTCGGATTTCTTATTAACATCTATCGGCGCGTGAAACTTATCAACAACACGTTCTACAACAACCACGTGCGCACTCCCGCCAACGATCTCAGCGTCGTGACGCTGTATAACTTCGGTCTCGCGAGCGACCGTTCCGACCTCGAGGCGTACAACAATATCTTCATGCTTAACACGTCGGATCGGAACGAGCCGATCGTGCAGATGCGCGTTGACGACCCCGTCGCCGACACTTGCGTCCTCACCTTCGGCGACAACCTGTTCTACGACAACTATTGGACGGGCGCCAACGAAGGGGACGTCGCCGACGACGAACCCAACGACTCGCTCGGTATTATCGTTAACGGAGCCGATCCCGTCACGCAGGCGATTCGCAACGAAGTGGGCGATCCGAAGATCGTCGCCGACCCGCTGTTCGCCGACGCCGCGAGCGGCGACTTTTCGCTGGATCTCGCTTCCCCGGCGATCGGCGAAGCGATGGAAGTCGCCGAGGTTATGATTCCCCTCGGCTCGGATATCGGCGCGCACACGCCGGTGAACCGGCAGCTCTATTTGACGTTCGAAGAAGGATCCGATCCGCTTATGGATTTCTCCTCGAACCGCCTCTCGCCGACGGCGCACAACGACGGTATTACCTACGAGACCGACGATCCCGCCGCGGGAACCTACTCCGCCGGCTTCACGAACGATCCGAGCGATCCGCTCGCGCCGTCGTATATCACCGCCGAATGCGGGCAATTCGACGCGACGGGCGACTTTACGTTCAGCGGGTGGTTTAAGTTCGAAGAGGAAATCGAGCAATATAGCCGCTTTGTGCTCTTGGCGAAGGACACCGAGGATCCCGGCTCGATGTATCATCAACAAGCGTTCTATATTCGGACGAACAACGTGGACGGTTCGCTCCGCGCCGAGTACGAGTCCGGCGGCGCCGGCGTGGCGTTGGATACTCGCGACGGCGTTATCCGCGTCGGCGAATGGCGCCAGCTGATTTACAAGAAATCGGGCGATCTGGCGACCTTCGAGGTTAAAGACATCCACGGCAACACCATTCAGAAAGTGTATAACAACACCGACGTTTCGGGAAACCCGATGGACGACGGCTCGGTTAATAAGCTCTATCTCGGCTGGGCGTTAAACTATGCGCCGAGCGACCCGCGCGAGTTTGCCGGGCAGATGGACAACATCGAGCTCTATAACCACGCGTTCATCGCCGAGAGCGACACGATTGTGCCGCCGACGGTTACTTCGAGCGTTAAGCTCGCGGGCGTCGAAGGCGACGAGCTAACCTATGTGGCGACCGTCGAGCACCAAAACGGCACGCCGACGACGATTTCCTTCGTCGATCTGCCGACGTGGTTGACGCAAGACGGCGACACGGTGAGTGGAACCGCCGCCGTGAGCGGCACGGGCGTCGAGAAGGGCGTCTTTAAAGTCGTCGCCGACGACGGCGCGATGACCGACACGCTCTACGTCGATTGGACGGTAACGCCGGAGACGCTGTACGTAAGCCCGACGGGAACCGAAACGGGTAGCGGCGCGGACACCGACCCGATGGACTTGGCGACCGCGTTTAATAGCACGGCGCCGGGCGGAACCGTTATGCTTCTGCCGGGAACCTACAACATTACCGCCGAGCAACTCACCAGCGAGGCGCAGCACGCCGAAGTTACGCTCACTTCCTCCGAAGGCGCCAATACGACGATCCTCGACGGCGGCTCCGCGACGAAGAAGCTGATGTGGGTCCGCTCCGGTATGACGATCGACGGTCTGACCTTCCGGAATTTCGGACCGGGCGACGATTGGTACGGCGGCAACATCCTGATGTTCGCCACCGACTTCGACTCGACGAAGCAGGCGACGATCACCAACTGTATCTTCCAAGCCAACACGACTCGCCAGATTTACGGCTACAACGGCACGACGGCGAAGGTTCTCGTCTATAACAACGTGTTCAAGAACAACGAGGAGCGGATTATCGCATCGGTCTTCCGCGAATT
The DNA here is from genome assembly GCA_014727845.1 of Ignavibacteriales bacterium. Classification (GTDB taxonomy): domain Bacteria; phylum Bacteroidota; class Ignavibacteria; order Ignavibacteriales; family Ignavibacteriaceae; genus WJMR01. The sequence continues at coordinate 342 of WJMR01000362.1, read as the reverse complement.
GAAGTTCTACAACAACACGGTATTCGGCAATAATGGAGGCGCCGAGGTGATGCCCGTGTGGTCGTATGCGAACGACGAAGCGCGGATGGACCTGAAGAACAACATCTTCTCCGACAACACCGCGGCGAACACTATCGCGCTGTTGGTTTCCGAAGAGGCCGGTTCTCACTCGATTGCGCTGGGTACGGCTAACATGTTCTCCGACAACTCGATCGGCGGCGCGGTGGTCGATTTCAACGCGAAGAACGGCACGCAAGACGTTGACACGACCTCCCCGTTCGCCATTATGGCCGATCCGATGTTCGAGGACGAGACGACGGGCGACTTGAACCTGGCGACGGG
>WJMR01000361.1 GCA_014727845.1 Ignavibacteriales bacterium | reverse complement strand
TCCGATCCGAAAACGCCTACGCGGTTCCGAGCAGGTTCGGCGCCTCGCGATGTCGCTCCTCGAACTCCGTAAGCGTAAGCGTTGGATAGCGTTCCGGGAACTCGTACGTATAGCGCGTCGGACGCGCGAACACTTCGGCGTGGGGCGGTTCCGGAGATAGCCGACGCTTGCCCACGCGACGGTCATCGTGTTGAAGTCGCCTTTCTCGAAATCGCCCGCCGTCAGCGGAGACCACCCCTTCGCCCACAACCGAACGATTTCGGTCGAGAAGTCGTGAATTGGAGCTTCCGTTCGTTTTTAGCCGTCCGGTGTTTGCATAGCGCTCCTTTGATAGTCGTGGAAACCGCGAAGTCGTGTCGGAACTATTCGACATTGGGTGGCGTATTTGTAACTTGCGAAACGCTCCGTTTGTCGTTATATTTCGCGCAACGTATATATATAGATAGCGGGAGAACGCTATGCGTATGATTATCGCGTTTACGACAGTTTTATTTTTTGTGATTTTTTCGCCCCTCGCCGAAGCGCAGGTCGTCTATTCGACCGACAGCCGCTACGATGCGGATATAAAGATTTACGTTGTGGATTCGAAATACCAAGCGGATCTCGCCGTCTATAAAGTCGATTCGAAATACCAAGCCGATAAAGACGGCAGATGGTATTTTACCGATTCGCGCTACGAAGCCGAGAAGAAGGTGTATTTCGTGGATTCGAAATACGAGGCGGATTTGCTGATCTACTTCGTCGATTCAAAATACCAAGCGGAGTGGATTGATAAATCTAAGAAGCATCTGGTGTATTAGCGAATCGACGCGAATAAGTTTGCTAACCTGTTGGGTAAACGGGGACTAATCGGGCGCGCCGTTAATTAACGAGCGAGCTTACCGATAATTGGGGGAAAGGTAAGAGAACGAAGGACGTTTTCGTCGCGTCGTCGGGAGACGAACGCCGCGAACGCGTGACGAAACGCACAAACCGACTGAATCGGGTGTGCGCGGCGTCACAAAGGCGGGATTACGGGTAAAATAACGCCCGTAAGCTCTCGATAATAAGTGTACGGCATACTATATTCTCCGAGGAATATGGCGAGCCGAACGATGGAACACTTGGCGGAACCGCGGCGCGAACCGCGGAATACGGGTCGTCGGGGAACGGCGACATAAGCTTTACCGAGAGGAGTGAACGCGGTATGAAAGCGATGGAAGCGCGTTTGTGGCGAGGCGGGAGAACGACGACGCCGTTCACGTTCCCGACGAGCGGACGTCGGCGCGTCGCCGACCAATCTCAAAATCTCCTTGCGAACGAACGCGCGAGTATGCTCGCCGCGGACGGCGACCGCGCGCCCGTCTTAGCCGGCAACGCCGCGGACGGCGACCGCGCGCCCGAAGATGCGGCCCGCCTACATTATGGAAAAATACAATTTGCGAGACGATAAGGATATCCGCTCCTTTGAAGGAGAATGGTTATGAACGGTTTGCGCCCAATGTTTGACGACGAGAATAAGAATACGACGACGCTCGGCTCGGAGCCGGGCGTTCGAACGCTTCGCGGATTGAAAGCGGCGGCGGTTATCGCCGCGCTTGTGGTTTTCGGAGCGGCGGACGCTAACGCGCAGCCGTTCTTACAACAAACGGGCGTATGGATTGACGCCACGAAATCCGGCAATCCCGCAAACGGTTTTAACGAAGGCGCTAAGTCGACGCCCTCTTTCGTCGATCTCGACGGCGACGGCGACTACGATATGGTGTGGGGATTCGACGCCGCGGGCGCTTCCGACGGGTTGGTGTACTACAAAAACACGGGCGACGACGACACGCCGACGTTCGTTAGGCAAACGGGCGCGTGGAACAACACGACCAAAACCGGCGATCCTTTTAGCGGCGTGGTGGCGGCGACGGCGAACTCCAATCCCATCTTCGTCGATCTCGACAGCGACGGCGACCAAGACCTCGTGCTCGGCAACAACGACGAAGTCGCCTACTATCGGAACGACGGCAACGCCACGTCCCCCAATTTCGTAACGCCCGGCGTCAATCCTTTCTCCGGCGTCGATTTCGCCACGACCGGGCGACGCGTCTTCGCGCCCGCCTACGCCGACTTTGACGACGACGGCGACTACGATTTCGCGATCGGCGTTGACGACGGATACGTTTGGTACGCCAAGAACACCGGCACGACGGCGAGCCCGGCGTTTACGCTCTACCAAAACGGCGTCGCTTGGGAGGACGTCGGCAAAACGGGAAATCCGTTCAAAGCGTACAACGACTTTGTGGACGCGACGAAAGCCAGCGCCGTTGTGGACGACATCCTCGAAACGCATCCGTGCGTCTTCGACTACGACGGCGACGGCGACTACGATTTGCTCGCCGGGGCGGTTAACGGACAGATTTGGTATTTCCGGAACAGCGGAGACGCCGACACGCCGACGCCGTTTACTCAGATGCTCGGCGCCTCCAATCCGTTCGACGGCGTGGATGTGGGCGCGAGCGCGGCGCCGGTGTACGCCGATCTCGACGACGACGCCGACTTGGATATTTTTATCGGTCGAGCCGCGGGCGACGCGCTCTATTACCGTAACGAGGCGGCGATGACGCTCGCGCTCGATCCCGTCGCGCCGCCGTTGCACGAATCGACGCTCGACGGCGCCGTTATCAATCTTGTCGCGCATAACGGCAGGTGGACCGACGGATTTCTCGACCCCGCGAATTTTACGCTTAACAACGCCCCGATCGGCGCCGCCGTCGCCTCGGTGACGTACGTCGATCCGCAACTGGCGCAACTGACGATTGATTATAGCGCGGGCGCCGATTTCGACGCCGACTATACGAACTTTCGCGTTACCGCGGACGCGATCGAGGTCCAAAAGAACGTGGACGTCCAATCCGCTCAAAGGACGATCCAAGCCAATAACGACGCCGAATCGAT
>WJMR01000360.1 GCA_014727845.1 Ignavibacteriales bacterium | reverse complement strand
GTTATATCCCAAGCACGGTAATTTAGTTAGCGATTATTCGGAAATCCTCGTTACGCGGGCGTCCTTCGAGCGGAGCCACAACACTTCGGATTCGTCGCCTTTTTTAAAGTGGAAGATCCAATCGGCGTATCCTCCGAGGTTGGTCGTGTCGATTGTCGTAGTCGTATCGACCACCCAAACGGAATCGAGGAACCCCGTGGAATCGACGGCTCCCGTAGTGTCGGGCACGTAGGTACTGTCGTAGAAGTAGGTGGTGTCGTAACGAAAAACAACGTCGTCGGCGGCGTTTGGATCGGCGGCGGCGGCGGGGATGAGGAGCATATCAACGTCGGCGCTCTGGTATTTATATTTCCCATGAACGTCGGCGTAGAGAGCGAGTCGCATGGCGTCGGGCGAGTCGTAGAAGCGCGTCAGTGTGTCAATTTCGAGATCGCCTAACCTTCCAATCATTTCACCGAGTTCGGCGGCGGCGGTTTCGTCGCGGATGATTCCTTTGAAGAGATCGAGGTCGAGCGTTGAGGATTTGAACCCGTTATTGGTCAACGTATAGCTTTTATAATCCGCGGAACTATCGGCGGCAAAAACGTATGAAAAAATATTTGTGGATCCGCCCGTCGGATCGATAAAGCCGTCGCGCGCAATGTTCCTGCCATAAGCGGCCTTTAGGCGAGCATGCCCAATTTTAAGATTTTGTGCGGATCTGATCGCATCTTTCAGGTCGCCTTTAATCGTATGTGTTAGAAGCGACGATGTCGCTGTACTATCCTCTCCGCCCGTTTCGCCTTCGGTTGTGGTCGCTTCATCGCATGCCCAGAAGAGAATCAATACGGAAATAAACAAATATATGTAGTGTTGCTTCTTCATAACGGTCTCTCCTCCTACTTGGGAGGTTGGTAATGTCTATCCAAGAGATTTAAGGTCAGTTGAAAATTTGTTGCAGCAACGGGGCTTGTGATAAAGCGTGTCGCCAAATAGTCGTATTGTTGAAGTTCTTGAATCTCATGTCCCAAATACACTATCGAAACCTTACCATAATAAGCGCGTGGAAAAATAACCTCACGATTGAATAGATATAGACTTTTAGTTGCCCCTGTCATAATGCTTCCGTCAACATCTACACTATCTTCGATGTGACGTAATATACTTTTAGGGTCGCCGGTTTTACTTAGCGTATCAAGCGGGAATGATCTCATCCTCTTAAACAAAGTATCAATAATCATCTTAGCGGTATCGCTATTGAGATTATTGCGCATAATAATCAGTGATGAGGAATCAATCGTCATATCATATATCGAACGAGGCCTAACTCCAAACTCTCTACCTAGCGTATCGGATCGAAACCAATAGGTAATCCAACTATCGAGCTTGCCCAGCTCCACTTGTCCGTCGCTATTGAGTCCGTGCGCGAACACCGCCAGCAACTGGGCGTCTTCCGATATTGAATCCTTTGCAAAATTAATTGCGGCGGCGCTCAACGTACCGGGATATATTTGTGTTGAGAAGTCTACGACCTCTTCATTTGACGACGAAACGTCGCATGAAGCCAGGGCGAACAATCCCAGATATAACAGTAATATCAAATACTTGTATGTCTTCATAAATCCGATTCCCGTGTAAACTAATCAAGTTAAAGTACGTTTTTTTTGGGAACTTCAAAAACGCGGCGTGTCGGAAATCACGCTATTTTGCACATCGTGTACAAAAAAAATCCCGATCTTTCGCGATGAAAAATCGGGATGAAAAATTATTCCCGGCAACTACCTACTCTCCCACGCTTAAAAGCGAAGTACCATCGGCGTTCGAGGGCTTAACTTCTCTGTTCGGAATGGGAAGAGGTGTTTCCCCTCGGCTATAATCGCCGGAAATAAACTTGGCGTTGCCAAACGAATTTGGCGCCGTTAAAATAAAAGACTGAACGAGCGAGCGAGACGTTTATCAAACCTTGAAATTACATCGAGCGAAACCGAGTTTGAATAGAAGATATTTAATCAAACTAAACGGTTAAGTCTCACGACCTATTAGTACCGCTCGGCTAAACGCGTTACCGCGCTTACACCTGCGGCCTATCGACCTCGTAATCTCCGAGGGGTCTTTAGCGTCTTACGACGGGGATGCCTTATCTTGAAGCGTGCTTCGCGCTTAGATGCTTTCAGCGCTTATCACAACCGAACGTAGCTACCCAACGGCGCCGCTGGCGCGACGATTGGCGCACTAGAGGTTCGTTCGCCCCGGTCCTCTCGTACTAAGGGCGACCCTTCTCAAGCATCCTACGCCCGCATAGGATAGGGACCGAACTGTCTCACGACGTTCTGAACCCAGCTCACGTACCGCTTTAATTGGCGAACAGCCAAACCCTTGGGACCTTCTCCAGCCCCAGGATGCGATGAGCCGACATCGAGGTGCCAAACCTT
>WJMR01000359.1 GCA_014727845.1 Ignavibacteriales bacterium | reverse complement strand
GGACGTCGATCGCGCCTCGGCGCTCGAGCGCGAATTGTCGCAACTCCTCGAGCGACGCGGGGTCGGTGATGTCCGCGCCCTTGCCGAGCGCGCGATCCGAAAGCTCGCCCGCGAACGCGCGGCAAGCGTCGTCGTTTAGATCGGTCGCCACGACCGAGGCGCCCGCCTCGTCCAGCGCGCGGCACAGCTCTTTGCCGATCAAGCCGAGCGCGCCCGTAACGATCGCCGTCTTCCCTTCCAACGAAAATTCTTGTAAGCTCATAGGCGTAAATCGCCGCGCGGGACGCCGCCCCGCGCCGGTCGCTATTTCCTATTCGGTTTCGTGTTGAAGTTCGACGTCTTGCGGAAGACGGGTCCCACCGGCTCGCCCTTGAGCGCGCCCTTCACGTCGCCCGCGTCCACCGCGCTCTTAACGATGGGCAACGCCGCTTCGTACGCGGCGAGCGTGTGTTCGACGTCGGCGTCGGAGTGGGAGTAGCTCACGTTGTGGAAGCCGCCCCAGAGCACGCCGCGCTTGATCATCTCCTGTTGGAGGAGGGATTTAAGTTCGAGCGGATTGCCCGCCGACGGGTCGAACTTAACGATGGTGCGCATCGGGTAGCCCTCGCAACTCGTGTAGGACGCCATCCCGAGCTTCTCGGCGAGCGCGTTGTAGCCCTCTTTCAGCTTCGCGCCTTGCTCGCCTATGCGCTTCTGCACGCCGTGTTTTTTCATATACTCGATCGTCGCCTTCGCCGCCGCCAGCGAGAGCGCCTCGCCGCCGAAGGTGGTGTAGAAGAAGACGTCCTTCTCAAAAACGTTCATAATCTCTTTCTTCCCGACGAGCATCGAGACGGGCATACCGTTGGCGACGGCTTTCGAGTAGGTCGAGAGATCCGCCTTGACGCCGAAATATTCCTGCGCGCCGCCGAGCGCGATCCGGAAGCCCGTCCACATTTCGTCGAAGATGAGGACGATCCCTTTCTCGTCGCAGATCTCGCGCAATCCTTCGAGAAAGCCCTCCTTCGGCGCCTCGAAGACGAACGGCTCGAGGATGATCGCGGCGACGTCGTCGTCGATCGACTCGCGGACTTGATCGAGGTCGTTGTAATTGACGGTGAACGTCAACTCTTGCGCCTCTTCGGGAATGCCGGCGTTTAAGTCGGTGACGGCGACGTACCAATCGTGCCAGCCGTGGTACCCGCAGCAAAGGATCTTCTTCTTGCCCGTGTAGGCGCGGGCGGCTCGGACGGCGGCGCTGGTAACGTCCGCGCCGACCTTCGAGTAGCGAACCATCTCGGCGTTGGGGACGATCTCGCGCATCAGCTCGGCGACCTCCACCTCGAGCGGGTGCATCATCGAGAAGGTTATGCCGTCGGCGAGTTGCGCCTTAATCGCCTCGTCGATCTCGTCGATCGCGTAGCCGATCGAGAGGGGTCCGATGCCCATCTGAAAATCGATGAATTCGTTGCCGTCCACGTCCCACACGTGCGAACCCTTGCCGCGCTTGAGATATTTCGGCGCGACGCCCTTAATATATTGTTGCGGGCCCTTGGCGAGCGTCTGCGTGGTGGCGGGGATGAGCCCGAGCGCGCGCTCGTATAGTTTGTCGGATTCGGTGATGGTCGGATACGGTTGGTCGAGAGAAATGCCGTTGCTCATAATCCTATCGCATTTAAATGATGAAAGGTCGCGGGGGCGCGCTACTCGTCGATCCGTCTCGTTTGGTCGGAAGCGACGGTCTTCAGCTCGTCGAGATGATGCCGATACCAGTTGACGCCCGCGTATTTCTCGTTAATTTCTCGAATTTCGGGTTCGCGGTCAAGTAGGCGGAGGATGTCGTAGAGCGTGAAGCGGGGATTGCTCCGGTAGAGCTTGTCGTACACCGCTTTGATGAAGAGGTAGTCCTCCTCGTAGTCGATCGTCCACCGGTGCGTCATCGAGTAGTCGAGCCCCGCCTCCCACCAAACGTTGCCAATCCGAAAGCGCCCCGGGTTTTCCCAGAGGTAAGGCGTCGTGTGCTCCCGCTCGAACTTTCTTTCCGCCTCCGTCCACGCTTGTCGGAGCGCGTCCATACTCATAATCTCGACGTCGTTACCGTCGGGGTAGGTGGCGGGATGGAGGTTGGAGACGTAGTCGAAGCGATTCGCGTTATCTATATAGTACTTGATAACGCGTGTGATAACGTTCGGACAGATAAGCGGGACGTCGGAGGGGATTTTCGCCACGGCGTCGGCGCCGTACTCGAGCCCGGCTTGGTAGTGTCGGTCGAGGAGATCTTGCGGATCGCCTCTAAAAACTTCGATTCCCTCGCGTTCGCACACTTCCACGATCGGGTCGTCGGCGGGATCGACGGTGGCGGCGACGACGATTTTCCCGACGAACGGGGACATCGCCACGCGCTCGACCATCCGCGCCAGAAGCGGCTTACCCGCGAGCGACATCATCACCTTCGCCGGCAATCGCGTCGAGGACATCCGCGCTTGCACGACGGTTATGATCTTGGGAGCGTTGTTTTGCACGAGAATTCGGAAATTTGCGTTTGCACGTTTGTATTAGAGCAAATCTACCGCTTTTGCCTCGGATTTCATATTAAGCCGACGTTAAATGCGCACAGCCCGCGTCCCGCAAGGGTTTCGGCGGATTATTCCGGAAACGCGCCCTCCCGATAGACGCTCGCGCGGTTGGCGTTCCGGGCGCTCCCCGAGTAGCGCTTCGGCTTGAGGCGATTCAGCTCCTCGACGTCGATCTCGAGCAACTCCCGCCCGACCTTCGCAATGTTTTCCGCCGACTTCCCGCCGTTCTGTACGGGCGTGAGGCGCTTCAGCTCCTCGAGGTCGAAGTAGCTGTGCACTTCCTTGCCGAGCGCGATGCCGACGTACACGACGCTCGAGTACTTGGTGATAAGGATGTCGCAATTGGCGATCATCTCGTTGATATTCCCGTCGGCGTACACGATCGCGTCCGGAACGATCTCCTTAATCTCGCGGGTCGCCCGCTCGACGCGCTCGTTCGGGTGGAGTTTGAAGATCATCTTTTTGCCGCGCGCCAGCTTCACGCAGTCGCGGATGAACTTCTTCCGGAATTCGATCTTCATCGTCTCGCGCGCGTCCGACGTGGCGACGAGCGCGTGCCCCCGATGCGGGAAGTCGTTGTCGTTCCAACGCGCCACGTCGTCGAAGTTCGGGATGCCCGTGACGACCAGCTTATGGCGCGGCGCCCCCTTCGAGGCGAACTTATCCTTGTAGCCCTCGGAGGCGACGCAGAAGCGGTCGTACCATCCCGACAAGCCGTTCGTCGAGGTGCTCCCGAACCATCGAGGCAACGGCAAGTGTCGCGCCAAATAGTAGGTGATGTTCTCGGGGTCGGTCATCCCTTCTTGCACCAACACGATTCGCTATCGAGGATGTT